>NZ_RZRY01000348.1:0-6723 GCF_003998035.1 Mesorhizobium sp. M2A.F.Ca.ET.039.01.1.1
GTGCTGGTCGGCGGCTCGATAGCCGCTGCCCCCATGGGTGATCCGAACGCCTCGATCCCGACGCCGCAGCCGATGCACTATCGGCCGATGTTCGGCGCCTATGGCAAGGCGCTGACCAACTCCTCGGTCACCTTCGTCTCGAAGGCGGCGCTTGACGCCGGCCTGCAGGGCAGGCTTGGCGTCGACAAGGCAATGGTCGCGGTCGAGAACACACGCGGCGGCATCGGCAAGCATTCCATGGTGCTCAACGACGCCACGCCGCATGTCGAGGTCGATCCCGAAACATACGAAGTGCGGGCCGACGGCGAGCTCTTGACCTGTGAGCCGGCCACCGTGCTGCCGATGGCGCAGCGGTATTTTCTGTTTTGACGGGCGGCTGGTCCGATTGACGGGCAAATGGCGTTGCGGCTCGCGCGCGCAGATCGCAATATGCTGCAGAGCAGCAGCATTGTGATCGGGCATGGCCACCGAAATCGCCTCGCAGCACGACATCTTCCCGCATATCCGCATCGTCATGGGCATGGTGATCGGCCTCGGAGTCACCCGCCTGCTTTCGGGAACTGCCCGCATCGTCCAGCATCCCGGCCAATACCGGCTCTATGCGGTGCATCTCGCCTGGGTCGCCTCGGTGCTGTTGATGCTGGTGCATTTCTGGTGGTGGGAGTTCGGCCTCTACGCCATCGAGAACTGGACCTTCGGCAAATATCTTTTCATCATCTTCTACGCCATCACGCTGTTCCTGCTCTGCGCGCTGCTGTTTCCGGATTCGATGCTCGATTACACCAGCTACGAGGACTATTTCTATTCGCGCCGCGCCTGGTTCTTCGGCCTGCTCGGCTTCACCTATCTGCTTGATGTGATCGACACGCTGCTCAAGGGTCCGGAGCATTTCGCCCGCTTCGGCAACGAATATCTGTTCCGCACGCCGGTCTTCGTGGCGCTGTGCATCGTCGCGATCCTGGTGCGCGATCGCCGCTTCCACATCGCTTTCGTCGCGGCCGCGCTGATCTATCAGATATCGTTCATCCTGCGGCTGTTCGACACCATCGTCTGAGCGTTCGCGATGCGGTAGGGTTCTCGGAAAGGCAAGGGTTCAACCATGTACAAGGCTGTCGGATCGCGCGGCTCCCGCGTCAGCCGGGTGCTCTGGATGCTCGAGGAGCTCGGGCAGCCCTACGCGTTCGTCGAGGTCAAGCTGCGCTCGCCGGAAGCCTACGCGCTCAACCCTTCAGGCAAGGTGCCGATCCTGATCGACGACGACCTGAAAATCACGGATTCGGCGGCGATCTGCGTCTATCTGGCCGACAAGCATGCCGACAAAGGCATGGGCGCCAATCCGGGCGTTGCCGGGCGCGCCGAGATGGATTCATGGATGCATTTCGCCCAGAGTGAGTTGGAAGCCCCGCTATGGAACAAGCTGCGCCACCGCTTCCTGCTGCCGAAGGATGTTCGGGTCGATGTCGGCCCGGCTGCGGCGTATGATTTCGCATCCGAAATAAAGGCGCTGGACCGCCGACTTGGCGACAAGCCCTATGCCTTGGGCGACCGCTTCTCGGCCGTTGACGTCTTGCTTGGCGATATGGGCGGCTGGGCGCGTGCCGGCCGCTTTCCGATCGAATCCGACCGGGTGAATGCCTATTTCGACCGTGTCCTCAGGCGCCCTGCACGCGCCCGCGCCCAAGCCAATGGCGGAGCCATGAAATGAAGCTCAACATCACCACCGATTTCACCAAGTTTCCACGCGCTGTCTCGGTGCTTGTCGCCGGTGATCCCGGATTGACGACGCCCTATGACAAGGCCGTGCTGCCGCATGACGAGCGCCATCTGCGCCGCCGCGCCATCGAGACGGCGGCCGGCGACAAGGTGCTGGTCGACCTGCCTGAACCGGTGGCGTTGAACGATGGCGACCGGCTGGTGCTGGAAGACGGCCGCCAGCTCGAAATCGTCGCAGCACCCGAAGAGGTCTACGACATCCGCGCCCGCGACGCCGTTCATCTCACCGAGCTCGCCTGGCACATCGGCAACCGCCACCTCGCGGCGGCGATCGAGCCGGACCGCCTCGTCATCCTGCGCGACCATGTCATCAAGGCGATGCTCGAAGGCCTCGGCGCCAAGGTGCATGAGGTTTCGCAGCCGTTCAGCCCCGTGCGCGGCGCCTATTCAGGGCATGGCCACGATCACGGCCATTCGCATGATCACGATCATGACCACCATGGCCACGATCACGGCCACGCGCATGACCATCATGATCATGACCATGGGCACGATCATCACGATCACGACCATCATCATCACAGCCACCACCATCACCATGACTGAGCAGCTTTCCACTGTCGCGCTGCTACGGCTGATGGCCTGGTTGTCGCCGGCCTTTCCGGTCGGCGGCTTCTCCTACAGCCACGGGCTCGAGCGCGCCGTGCACGATGGATTGATCGCAAATCGTGACGATCTCGCCGGCTGGCTGGAGACGCTGGTCGAGATCGGCTCGGGCTGGAACGACGCCGTGCTGTTCGCCGAAAGCTGGCGTCGTGCGCGCGATGACGGCGACCTCAACAAAGTCGCCGCGCTGGCCGAGGCGCTTGCCGGCTCGCGGGAGCGTCATATGGAGACAATGCTCCAAGGCGCGGCCTTCCTCAAAGCGGCATCTGCCTGGCCGTCTCCGGTGCTTGAACGGTTGCCGGCCGACTGCCCCTATTGCGTTGCGGTCGGCGCCGTTGCCGGCAGCAGCGGTATCGGCCTTTCGGATGCGCTTTCCGCCTTCCAGCAGGCTTTCTTCTCCAATCTTGTGCAAGCGGCGATAAGGCTCGGTGTCGTCGGCCAGGTCGATGCCATCGCATTGTTAGCCGGCTTCGAACCTCTGGCGCTGTCGGTTGCGTCGCGCGCCGCCGCTTCCAGCCTGGACGATCTGGGCGGCTCGGCCTTCATGTCCGACATAGCGGCGATGCAGCACGAAACGCAATATTCCAGGCTGTTTCGCTCATGACCGTGCTTGCCGTCATCCTCTCCTTCGTGCTGCTTTTGATTACCACGCTACATGTCTATTGGGGCATAGGCGGCATCTGGCCGGGTACGGACCAGGCCTCCTGCGCCCGCGCCGTCGTCGGCTTCCGCGGCATCGATGAGATGCCGTCGTCCTTCGCGAGTTTCGCCGTCGCCGCGTGCCTCGCGCTCGCGACGCTCTGGCCGCTGGCGCTGGCCGGCGTCTTTGCGACGCCGTTTCCACGGGAAGGCCTTGCGGCCACCGCGTTGATGATCGGCCTCGTCTTCCTCGGCCGCGGCATAGCCGGCTTCACGCCTTGGTGGCGCAGGCTTACGCCGGAGCAACCTTTCGCGCGGCTCGACCAAAGTCTCTATTCGCCGCTCTGCCTGTTGATCGGGCTGGGCTTTGTCATTCTCTCTATCTCGGAGTTCCCGGCATGACGTCGAAAAACGGTCCTCTTCGCATCGGCATTGGCGGCCCCGTCGGCTCCGGCAAGACGACGCTCACCGAAAAGCTCTGCAAGGCGTTGCGCGACGACTTCTCCATCGCCGTCGTCACCAATGACATCTACACCAAGGAGGACGCGATGATGCTCGCGCGGCTGCAGGCATTGCCGGAGGAGCGCATCGTCGGCGTCGAGACCGGCGGCTGTCCGCACACCGCCATCCGCGAGGATGCCTCGATCAATCTGCGGGCGATCGCCGAGCTGAACAAGAAATTCCCCGACCTCGACATCATCTTCATCGAATCCGGCGGCGACAATCTCGCCGCCACCTTCTCGCCCGACCTCGCCGACCTGACGCTCTATGTCATCTCGGTCTGCCAGGGCGAGGAAATTCCGAGGAAGGGCGGCCCGGCCATTACCCGCTCGGATTTCCTCATCATCAACAAGAGCGATCTCGCGCCCTATGTGAACGTGAACCTCGATGTCATGGAGAGCGACGCCGGCCGCATGCGTGGCAAGCGGCCCTTCGGCTTCACCGATCTGTCGCGCGGCAAGGGCTTGCAAGACGTGATCGACTTCATCGTCGAGCAGGGCGGGCTGCAATCGGCGCGCCCGGCGGCTTGATCCGCTGAGCCATCGATTATCGGTTGCTGGCAGCGGCGTCGCACGGCATTCTCATCCAAACAGGAGGATTTTCGATGAGCCTTGCCCGCCTGCACAAGGAACCGCTGAGCAACCTGCCCTATTACGAGGAGCGGGTCGATCTCGCCGCCGCCTTCCGCTGGACCGCGCGGCTCAACATGCATGAGGCGGTGGCCAATCACTTCTCACTGTCCGTCAACGAGGACAGCACGAAGTTTCTGATGAACCCGAACCAGGTGCATTTCTCGCGCATCAAGGCGAGCGACTTGCTCCTGATCGATGCCAACGATCCCGACACGCTCTCCGGCCCCGACGCGCCGGACCCGACCGCCTGGGGCCTGCACGGCGCCATCCATCGCAACGTCCCGCATGCGCGCTGCGCCATGCATGTCCATTCGATCCACGCCACGGTACTTGCCTCGCTCGCCGATTCGACGTTGCCGCCGGTCGACCAGAACTCGGCCATGTTCTTCAACCGCCATGTCGTCGACGCCAATTATGGCGGGCTGGCCTTCGAGGAAGAGGGCGAGCGTTGCTCTCAGCTTCTCACCGACCCCAAGGTCAAGGTGATGGTCATGGGCAATCATGGCGTCATGGTCATCGGCGACACGGTCGCCGACACCTTCAACCGCATGTTCTACTTCGAGCGCGCCGCCGAGACTTACATCAAGGCGCTGTGGACCGGGCGCCCGCTGCGCACGCTCTCCGACGAGATCGCCGAGAAGACCGCGCGCGAGATGGACGACTACCCCGGCCAGGCCGAGCGCCATCTGGCCGAGCTGAAAGCGATCCTGGACGAGGAAGAGCCGGTTTATCGGAATTGAGCGGCCTTTCCTTCTCCCCGTTTTACGGGGAGGTCCGAAGGACCGGATGAGGGGCAGCACCGACCTTCGGGGTTAAAGCCCCAACTGCGCCCGCAGCTCTTCAGCGCTGTTGATCACAATCGCGCCGGCCGGGCCGTCCATCGGCGCCTCCGGCCAGAAGAGCGTCTTCATGCCGGCAGCCAGTCCGGCCATGGCGCCCGTCAGGCTGTCGTCGACGGCGAAAGCATCCGCCGGGTCGACGCCGGCGAGATAAGCGGCGCGCAGGAAGGGTTCGGGAAGCGGCTTGCCGTCGATCACATCGTTGCGGCTGACCGTCATCATGCCCGGATAGGTGAGGCCGACGACGCGCAGATTGGCATCGACGATCAGCCGGTCGGAATTGGACACCACCGCCTGCTCTACGCCGAGCGCGCGCAATTCGTTGAACACCTCGATCGCGCCGGGGCGTGGCTTCAGCGTTTCCGCCAGCGGCAGGTAGTGATCGTATTTGCGCACGATCCAGTCGTCGAAAGGCAGGTCGAGGCCGAATTCGTCGCGCAGCATCTCGTAGACCGGCCATGCGGCGATGCCCAGCACGCGCTCATGCAGGTCGTGCGGCGGGGCGATGCCGACGCTGCGCAGCGCCGCCACAAGGGCTGCCTCATGCAAGGGCTCGCTGTCGACCAGCGTTCCGTCCATATCCCAGAATACGGCTTTCGGCGTCATGCGCGGCTCCTTCGCCGATCCCCTTAATCGGTTTCCCGCCGGAGATAAACCGTCCCGCCGGCAAATGGTTCGGGGCGTGACGGCAGATCTTCGGGAGGCCTGTGGGGCGCCCAAGCAATTGCTCTTTCGATAGACAATTGCGCGCCGGCATATTCGCTGTAAGCTATGGCGCCCGTTTCAGCGTTCTTGCGGGCGGGGAGGCAGGACGTGAGTTTGCGACAGGAAACCGGCAGCACCAGGTTGGACGATGCCGCGCGCGCCGGCTGGCTTTATTATGTTGCCGGCAACACGCAGGACCAGATCGCCGCCAAGCTCGGCATCTCCAGGCAGACGGCGCAGCGGCTGGTGTCGCTGGCGATGTCCGAAGGGCTGATCAAGGTGCGCGTCGATCACCCGATCGCCAACTGCCTCGACCTAGCCGCCCGACTGAAATCGCGTTTCGCGCTCGATCTTGTCGAAGTGGTGCCGAGCGATCCGGCGTCGAACTCGACGACGATCGGCATCGCCGAGGCGGCAGCGGCCGAGATCGAGCGCCGGCTGCGCTCGGAAGCCCCCATCGTCATGGCGATCGGCACCGGGCGCACGCTGAAGGCGGCGATCGAGCAGCTGCCGCCGATGGACTGCCCGCAGCACAAGGTCGTGTCCCTGACCGGCAACATCTCGCCCGACGGCTCGGCCGCCTTCTACAACGTCATCTTCACCATGGCCGACCGCGTCAAGGCGCGGTCCTTCCCGATGCCGCTGCCGGTCATCGCCTCCTCGCCAGAAGAGCGCGAGATGCTGCTCAACCAGCCGATGATCCAGCCGACGCTGGCGCTGGCCGCGGAAGCCGACGTCACCTTCGTCGGCATCGGCGATCTCGGGCCCAAGGCGCCGCTCTACGAGGACGGCTTCATTTCCGAAAGCGAGCTGAAGGCGCTGCAGAAAGCCGGCGGCATCGCCGAGATCGTCGGTTGGGTGTTCGACCGCGAAGGCCGCATGATCGAAGGGATCACCAACGACCGCGTGTCGTCCGCCGCGCTGCCGTCGCGGGAAAAATCGCTGGTCATCGCCTTGGCCATGGGCGACCGCAAGCTGCCGGGCATTTTGGCCGCCGTCAACCGCCGGCTGGTCAATGGCCTCATCAC
>NZ_RZRY01000349.1:0-6715 GCF_003998035.1 Mesorhizobium sp. M2A.F.Ca.ET.039.01.1.1
TTACTATGCTTTGCCCGGCAGACGGCCGGTTCATTTTCGGCCGCTGGACAATGTGGGGGCGCCCTTGTCCGAGCTTAGGCGGCATCTTGTCATCGTCGGGGCGGTCGGCCAGCCGCGTGACGGCAACCCGGCCGCCTGCTTCGCGCTTCTCGACACGGAACGGCGTGAGGTGACGATGGTGCGCGTTCCTTACGATCATGAAGAAACCGCCCGCAAGATTCAGGCGTCAGGCTTGCCCGGGTGGCTCGGCATGCGCTTGAAGATCGGCCGCTAGTCAACCTGGAGGCGATGGATGCAGAAGTTCGAGGCAGGGGCAAGCATCGATGGTTTCGAGCTCGTCGAGCGGCTTCAATCCGGCGGCATGGCAACGCTATGGCGCGCGAGAAATCCGAATTTCGATTTCCCGCTTCTGCTGAAGATACCGTTTCTCGACCCGGGCGGAGACGTTTCCGTCATTCTCGGCTTCGAAGCCGAGGAACTGATCCTCAAACGCCTGTCGGGTCCGCATGTGCCACGCTTCGCGGCATCCGGAAGCCTGGCGAAGGTTCCCTATATTGCCATGGAGTTCGTCGCCGGCATCGGTCTGGCGGAGCTGACGAACCGCGCGCCACAGCCGCCGGACGAGGTGGCAAGGATCGGCGCGGAAATCGCGAAGGCGCTCGCCGCCTTGCACCGCCAGAAGGTCGTCCACCTAGATCTCAAGCCTGAAAACATCATTCTGGCCGAGCGCGGCGCCGTGCTCCTGGACTTCGGCCTCGCCCGCCATGCGGAGCTTCCGGACCTTCTCGGCGAAGAGAGTTCCGTGCCGATGGGCACGGCAGCCTATATGTCGCCGGAACAGGTGCTGGGCGAGAGGTCCGATCCCGCAAGCGATATATTCGCGCTGGGCTGCATCCTCTATCAGCTCGCCACCGGCGAGGAGCCGTTCGGGCGTCCGGCCACCTTCGCGGGAATGAAGCGCAGGCTCTATCATGCGCCCAAGCCGCCGCGAGACATCGACAAGGCCGTGCCGAGGTGGCTGGAGGCCGTCATTGTTCGATGCATGGAAGTCGATAGATCCAGGCGCTATGGCGAAGCGGCGCATGTTCTTTCGGATCTCAGGAATCCCGATCAGGTTGTGGTCGCCAGGAAGAGCGCGCCATCGAAGGAACGGGCCTGGGGAGCGATCAGGAACTTCTTCCGCAGAACGGACGAGAAGTCGCTGGTTGGCAAGGCGGCGAGCTCGGCAGTGCGCGCCGGACCGCCGATCGTCTTGGCCGCGGTCGACCTTGCCAATGGAAGCGATGCGCTGGCCGGCGAGGTTCGCAACGAAACCGCGCGTGTCCTTGCGGCACGTCCGGATTCCTGGCTGGCCTGCGTGACCGTGTTGAAGACCGAGATTGTCGGCAAGACACCGGATGTCGATGAATCAGGGCGCCTTGTCTATCTGCAGCGGCTGGTCGCGCTGAAGGACTGGGCGCGTCCGCTGCATCTGCCGGAGGACCGCATAAGCTATCACGTGCTGGAGGCGGTCAGTCCGGCCGACGCGATCCTCAACTATGCCGAGCACAATGATGTCGGGCACATCGTTGTCGGCGCCCGATCCTCTTCGGCAATTCGCCGCCACCTCGGCAGCGTGTCGACCAAGGTCGTGGCGCGGGCCCTTTGCTCGGTGTCGGTCGTGCGCTTGAAAGCGGTCGAGGAGGAAAGGCGGCTGTCGCCGTGAAGTGGTCGGTGCTCTGCAAGCGAGCTTGACTTCGGCCTTGCCTGCCTGTCGACTGCTTGCAGAATTGCATTGGGCTTTGCGAGGGGCATTGTCCTGACATGGCATCGATCGACCAGCAACCCGCGGGGCGGCCGGACAGCGGGCTTTCCTTCATCCCAGTGGCCTGGCTCGTCATCGTCATGGGCCTGTCGGCCTATGGCCTGATCTCGAACTGGCGGCTGATCGGCGACTTCAGCCTGCCGGATAACGTCCTCTTCCTGATCTATGGCGGCCTCGCCGGCGGCGTCATCACCATTCTGTGGGGGCTGTACCTGCTTGGTCTCGCCTTCAACCGATCGGCCCGTTTCCCGCGCCACTACACGATCTGGCAGGTCGCCATCATCATATGGATCCTGGTCCGCCAGGCCTATGTGCTGCTGGTGTCCGACTTCGTGTTCTCGGCCGAGGGGCTGGGCTTCACCGTCGCCGAGATCGCCGTCGGCCTGCTCTGTATCTATCTCCTGCGCAACGGGGCCGGCGCAGAGACGGTCTACGCCAACCTGGAGACCGAGCGGCCGCCGGTCTTCGTCTCGATCTTCGCCGCGCTGCTCGGCATCATCCTTGGCGGCGTGATCGGCGCATTTGGTGGGTTCTTCGCCGGTTCGCTGATCGCGGACCTGACGCATATGAGCTGCTTCGAGGGCGCCTGCGGATTTTTCGCCGCTTTCATCGGGCTGGGCGGCCTGATCGTCGGCGCGATCGCCGGCGGCATTTTCGCAATCTGGCGGGTCAACCGGCGCGGGCCGCCGCGGGCTCGGTAAATTTCAAGGTGTCAATTTCATGGGGGCCGCGATTGCGCGGGAACCACGCACGCTCTATGTCGATGGCGGGGTAGACGGGAGCCTTCCCGGGGAGAGCGTCGATGTTGCGTTTCATCTTTCGGCTGGCAGCCATGATAGCGCTGTCGATTTCGGTCATCATGGCGGTGATCGACACTACACGCTCGGTCGCCGCCTCCTCGCTGGTGATGACGCCGCTCAACGCAAGCTGGCTGGCGGTCTCGCCGGATACCCGGGCCGCCTTCGAGAGCTTCGTGCGCGCCAAGGCAAGTCCGCTGGTGTGGGACGGCGCCTTCGCCTGGGTGCTCGCGCAGCCTGGTTTCGCCGTGTTCGCGGTGCTTGCTTTCCTGCTCTACGCCATTGGCTACCGGCGCAGGCGCCGGGGCGCGGAATTCGCTCCAAGTTCCTGAAGGCTCTTGTTGCGACGCTATTCCGGGCGGAATGCTACGGCGAAACCGCCGAGCCTGCCGCTTCACTTTTCCTGGAATTGCTCAAAGAGCCGTGCCGGACCGCCGGTAACCGCTTTTTCCAACAGGTCAAAAATCCACGTGAATTTTGTTTCGCGCCGTGCCAGATTGGCCGCGAGCGGGAAGGGCAAACACTTCCTGCCTGGCATCGCCAGCCTGCCGGAGAACCGGGCAGGCAGGCGGCGCAAAACGGAAAAATAACCGACAGGGTGTGGATCACATGAAACGTATCGTTCTCGGCCTTCTGGCCGCAACCGCAATGGTTCTTCCGGCTTTCGCCGCGGACGTGCAGCCGGCCATCCTCTATGATCTGGGCGGCAAGTTCGACAAATCCTTCAACGAGGCCGCCTATCACGGCGCCGAGAAGTTCAAGACCGAAACCGGCGTCGCCTATGTCGAATTCGAAGTCTCGAATGCCTCGCAGCGCGAGCAGGCGCTGCGCCGCTTCGCCGAGGACGGCCGCAACCCGATCGTCATGGCCGGCTTTGCCTGGGAGGACGCGCTGAAAGCGGTCGCGAAAGACTATCCTGACCTGAACTTCGCCATCATCGACGATGCCGTCGACCTGCCCAATGTGCGCTCGCTGGTCTTTAAGGAGAACGAAGGCTCCTACCTCGTCGGCATCCTGGCGGCGATGGCATCGAAGTCGAAGAAGGTCGGCTTCATCGGCGGCATGGATATCCCGCTGATCCGCAAGTTCGAATGCGGCTATGTCGGCGGCGCCAAGTCGGCAGGTGCGACCGACGTCATCCAGAACATGACCGGCGACACGCCGGCCGCCTGGAACGACCCGGCCAAGGGCGGTGAGATCGCCAAGACCCAGATCGACCAGGGCGCCGACGTGGTCTACGCGGCGGCTGGCGGCACCGGCGTCGGCGTGCTGCAGGCGGCGGCGGATGCCGGCAAGCTCGGCGTTGGCGTCGATTCCAACCAGAACGGCCTGCAGCCGGGCAAGGTGCTGACCTCGATGATGAAGCGCGTCGACGTCGCCGTCTACAACGCCTTCATGGACGGCAAGAACGGCACCTTCAAGGGCGGCCTCCAGAATCTCGGCCTCAAGGAAGGCGGCGTCGACTACGCCATGGACGACAACAACAAGGCGCTGGTGACCGACGAGATGAAGGCAGCGGTCGAAAAGGCCAAGGCCGACATCATCGCCGGCAAGATCGAGGTGCACGACTATACCGCTGACAACAAGTGCCCCTATTGATCGGCAGCTGAAGCAGGGTTGAAACCGCCGGGCCAGCGCACGGCGGTTTCGTTTTTGGCCGGGGGTGATGCGGCCGACGATCGAAGCCGTGGCCGAAGGCGACATCCTATAACGTCCCGACGAGATAGCCGAGCGCGAAGGCTGCCAGCAGGGCGAGCGCAATGACAAAACCAAGCCTGCCGCCAAGCGAATGCAGGCCGACGCCGTAGGGTTTGCGCTCGACCCGGTGGATCATCACCGGCGGCGGTTCGGCCTCGGGAGCGGCAATGCCGGCGAGCCGCGCCTGCATCTGCGGCAGTTCGGCAAGGCGTTGCGTGACCAGCTCCCAGCGATTGCCGCGCGCTCCGGGCGCCGCGGGATCAAGCGCGCGCAGGCGCTCGGCGAGCCGCAGCACCGTGTCGCGAAAGGCGGGATCGATCTCGAGGTCGCGCTCGGCGCGGGCGCGTTCTCTGTCGTTCATCAAGCCGAAGACATAGTCGCCGGCCCGGGCGACGCGGTCGCTTTCACTGGACATGGCCGTCTTTTCCCATGGCTCCTCACCAATGCGGCGGCTTGCTCACCGGCACGTCGGAGGCGGTCTGCTCCTCCAGTTCAAGGAACCGGTTGGTCAGGGCTGCAAGCTTGCGCTCCATGCGCTCGATCACCTTCCACTGTTCGGCGATCTGGCCGGACAGTTCCTCGATGGTCTTTTCCTGCTCGGCGGCGCGGATTTCCAGCGTCGTCAGCCGATCGTCAGGCGTGGCCATGCAAAACCGTTCCTTGCGAATATGAAGCCTTCACCCAAGCAGATATTGGTGGGATGCCCACGAGTACCCGCTTATGCTCAGTTGGTTCTCGCAGGTTCCGATCGCAAAACCGCGGGACACTTTTGCGGAACCTGCTCAGGTTCGAAATTGACAAGGGCGCGGGGATTTGTCGAGAGTGAACGGCCGATTGGCATAAGCGGGGCATCATGCTAGGCATTTTGACCAAGCGATAAAAATACTGAGTGGGACAGGCTGCATGGCGCAAGCCGCAATTGAGCTCATAGGCATCAACAAGAGCTTTGGCGCGGTGCGCGCCAACCGCGACATCAACCTGGAGGTCGCGCGCGGCACCATCCACGGCATTGTCGGCGAGAACGGCGCCGGCAAGTCGACGCTGATGTCGATCCTCTACGGCTTCTACCAGGCCGACAGCGGCGAAATCCGCGTCGGCGGCAAGCCTGTTTCGATCCACACCTCCAACGATGCCATCGCGCTCGGCATCGGCATGGTCCACCAGCATTTCATGCTGGTCGACAATTTCACGGTGCTGGAAAACGTCATCCTCGGTGCCGAAAGCGATGCGCTGCTGAAGAGCAGCATAACCAAGGCGCGCTCGGAGCTTGACCGACTGGAACGCGAATACGGCCTCGAGGTCGATCCCGACGCCGTCATCGAGGAGCTGCCGGTCGGCCTGCAGCAGCGCGTCGAGATCCTCAAGGCGCTCTATCGCGGCGCCGAGATCCTGATCCTCGACGAGCCGACGGGCGTGTTGACGCCGGCCGAGGCCGACCACCTCTTCCGCATCCTCAAGCAATTGAAGGACCAGGGCAAAACGATCGTGCTCATCACGCACAAGCTGCGCGAGATCATGGCGATCACCGACACGGTTTCGGTCATGCGCCAGGGAACGATGGTCGCGACCAGGACGACAAAGGAAACCACGGTCGGCGAATTGGCCGAGCTGATGGTCGGCCGGCGCGTGCTGCTCAGGGTCGAGAAGGGCCAGTCGGAAGCCGGCGCGGTGAAACTGTCGGTGAAGAACCTGACGGTGAAGGACCAGCGCGGCGTCACCATGGTCGACGACGTTTCGTTTGACGTGCGCGGCGGCGAGATCGTCGGAATTGCCGGCGTTGCCGGCAACGGCCAGTCCGAGCTGCTGGAGGCGATTTCCGGCATCAGGCATGCGGTCTCCGGCGAGGTGATGCTCGACGGCAAGCCGATCGACCTCACCGGCAAGGCCGATCCCGGCGAATTGCGCGACCGCGGGCTGGCCCATGTGCCGGAGGACCGCCACCATGTCGGGCTGGTGCTCGCTTTCGAGGAAAACGAGAATTCCATCCTCGGCTATCACGATGACGAGCGCTATCTGAAGGGGCCGTTCCTCGACGTCGATGTCATCATGGCCGACGCCAAGGACAAGATCGAGAAATACGACATCCGCCCCGCCAATCCGCGGCTGAAGACGGCCAATTTCTCCGGTGGCAACCAGCAGAAGATCGTGCTGGCCAGGGAAATGGAACAGGACCCCGGCGTGCTGATCGTCGGCCAGCCTACGCGCGGCGTCGATGTCGGCGCCATCGAATTCATCCACAAGCGGCTGATCGCCATGCGCGACCAGGGCAAGGCCGTGCTGGTGGTGTCGGTCGAGCTCGACGAGATCCGCTCGCTTTCCGACCGCATCCTGGTGATGTTCGCCGGCCGTGTCGTCGGCGAGCGCGGCCCCGAGGCGACCGAAGGCGAACTCGGCTTGCTGATGGCCGGCGTCGAGC
>NZ_RZRY01000034.1:0-22374 GCF_003998035.1 Mesorhizobium sp. M2A.F.Ca.ET.039.01.1.1
CCCCGGAACAGTTCCAGGCCTACCGCGAAAGGGCGCTGCATCTCTTATGCCTTTCGGGTCTTTCGGGCTTTCCGCAGATCACCTTGCCGATCGGCTCCGTCGACGGCGCGCCCTTCGGCCTGTCGCTGCTTGGGCCTTCCGGCAGCGACGTTGCCCTGATACGGCTCGGCCGCAAGATTCTCGACGCGGCACGAAAGGTCTGACCATGGATACATTGACCCGCATGCGCGCCTTCATCGACGTGGTCGAGGCGGAGGGCTTTTCGGCCGCGGCGCGCAAGATCGGCCGCTCCAAGGCGCTGTTGTCGAAATATGTGCGCGAGCTGGAGGACGAGCTCGGCGCGCTGCTCTTGAACCGCACCACGCGCCAGTTCTCGCTGACCGAGGCCGGCCACACCTATTATCAGCGCGCCTCGGAGATCGTGCGCGAGGTTGACAGCCTTGCCGAGGCGGTGCGCCAGTCTTCCGGCGACGTCCGCGGCAGGATCAAGCTGTCGGCCGCCCGCACCTTCGCCGACGCGCCGATCGGTCAGTCGCTGGTCGACTTCGCCAGGCAGCATCCCGACATCGTGCTCGACATCCATCTCGACGACCGCTTCGTCGACCTTGTCGAGGAAGGCTTTGACCTTGCCGTGCGCATCTCGCGGCTGGAGAACTCCTCGCTGATCGCCAGGCGGCTGGCGCCGTTCTCGGTCAGGCTGTGCGCGTCGCCGGAGCTGATCGCCAAGCATGGCGCGCCGACGCGCCCGCAGGATCTCGCAAACCTGCCCTGCATCGTCGACACCAACGGCCGCTCGCTGGCCAACTGGCGCTTCAAGGGCGAAGGCGAGGAATCCATCAGCGTCGCCGTTTCCGGGCCTATCGAGGTCAACAGCCCGATCGTGGCGAGAGCCGCCGCGCTCTCCGGCCTGGGCTTTGCCATGCTGCCCGATTTCATCGCCGCCCCCGACCTCGCGTCCGGCAAGCTGGTCACCGCGCTCGACGATCGCATCCTGGCCGGCACCGGCATCTTCGCCGTCTACCCGCACCGCCGCTATTTGCCGGCCAAGGTGAGGGTCTTCGTCGACTTCCTGGTGCACTGGTTCAGGACGCGCGACACGGGCGCCTGAGCGAGCGTCCCAATTTCGCCCCCTTTCTGCTAACTCTGGGCTCGCTCCCGAGAGCAATTCCAGGAAAAGTGCGTAGCGGTTTTCCGTCCGGAATTGCGCAAAACAAATTATTAGAGCGGGTCAGCGTGGAACGCAGAACCGCTCTAAGTCAATGGAATCGCGGCACGGAATGCATCTGAAACGGCAAGCAACCATGCTGGCTTCGGCCCTTGCGGCCATATTGGCCTCGGTAGAGCAGGCTGAAGTCCATCCGCATGTCTTCGCCGAAGCCCGGCTCGACGTCATCCTCAGCCAGGATCACCAAAGTGTGACGGCGCTGCGCCACCTTTGGCGCTTCGACGACCTGTTTTCGAGTACAGTGATGATGGAGTTCGACAAGAACTCCGATCTGAAGCTTGACGACAAAGAGCTCAAGGAAGTGGCCGACACCGTCCATTCCTCGCTGGCCGAGTTCAACTACTTCCAGCTCGTCACCCAGGACGGCAAGGACGTGCCCATGGTGCCGCCGCCGCATCTGATGGCGAATTTCGACAACGATCAGTTGATCATCCTGTTCGAGTCGCAGCCGAAGACGCCGATCAAGCTTGCCGGCAAGGTCGACATCGGTGTCTACGATCCGACCTTCTACACCGCGATCGACTTCACCGACGACGCCAACATGACCGTCGAAGGCCTGCCCTCGACCTGCACCAAGAAGGTCATCCGTCCGGATCCGGACGAGGCGATCAAGGAAAACCAGAAGACCCTGACGGACGCGTTCTTCAACGATCCGACAGGCACGGACATGAGCAAGATCTTCGCCACCAAGCTCGAATTGGACTGCCCGCCGGAAGGATGATTTGGTGATGAAACCGTCGTTACGCGCAAGCAGGTTCCGCAAAAGTGTCGCACGGTTTTGCGATCGGAACCTGCGGCAGACAAGGGAATCCAAGCGGATATTCGTGGGGCATCCCACGAATATCCGCTTGGCGCTTGGCCTGCTGGCCGCCACATTGGTGATCGCCCACCTGCCCGGCGCCGCGCATGCGCAAAGCTCGCTCGGCATCGGCACCAATGACGGCATGGCGCCGACCACCACAGGTCCGTTCGCCCATATCCTGATGTGGATCAATCTCAGGCAGCAGGAATTCTATCACTCGCTGGCGGCGGCCATGAAGGCGATGCGTCAGGACGGCAGCAAGCTCTGGCTGCTGATCGGCCTGTCCTTCGCCTATGGCATCTTCCATGCCGCCGGCCCCGGCCACGGCAAGGCGGTGATCTCTTCCTACATGGTCGCAAACGAAGTGGCGCTGAGGCGCGGCATCCTGCTTTCCTTCGTTTCGGCGCTGCTGCAGGGCCTGACGGCGGTGGTCGTCATGGTGCTTGCCTATTTCGTGCTGCGCGGCACCGCCATCTCGATGACCGACGCCGCCTGGTTCCTCGAAATCTCCAGCTTCGTGCTGGTCACCTTGTTCGGCGCCTGGCTGCTTTGGCGCAAGCTCGGTCCATCGGCGCTGCGCCTGTTCGGCAGAGCGCCCGCCTACAGCCTGTCGGCCGCCCATGCCGGCCATTCGCATGGCGGGCACTCCCGCGCGCACGCTCACGCGCATTCCCACGCTCACGCGCATTCCCATGCCGGCCATGCTCATGCGCACGCGCACGCCGCGCATTCCCATGCCCTCCACGTGCATGACGATCATGATCATGACCATACACATAGCCATGATCACGGCGCGCACGATCTCCATCATCACGACCATGCCGCGCACAGTCACAGTCATGAACATCAGCATCACGACCATGGCCCGGGCGAAGTCTGCGAGACCTGCGGCCATTCGCATGCGCCGGATCCGGCGATGCTGTCAGGCGACCGCTTCGACTGGAAGACCGCCTGGTCGGCGGTGGCCGCCGTGGGCATCCGCCCCTGCTCCGGCGCGCTGATCGTGCTGAGCTTCGCGCTGCTCAACGGACTGTGGCTGGGCGGGCTGCTGTCGGTGCTGGCGATGTCGATCGGCACCGCGATCACCGTCTCGGCACTGGCGACGATCGCCGTGCTGGCGAAGAACTGGGCCGTCTACTTCGCCGGCGACGGCCGCATCGGCAACCATATCCATTCCATCGTCGAGATCGGCGGCGCCGCCTTCATTTTCATCGTCGGCTTGCTGCTTCTGTCGGCCAGCCTGTCGGGCGGCGTCTGAAGTGCCGACGATGGAGGAAGGACGCGCGCGGCCGTCAATGTCAGGCTGGCCGATCCCGAAGCGGTCGCCGGACTGGCGGTAATCGCGTCTATGGCCTGAACAGCTTCGATGTCATCCGGTTGCGCGAGCGGAACAGCTGTCGGTATGCAACGCAATAATGGAGGGGGCGCCTTCGCGCGGCGTCCGGTCCAACTCAGAGCCAGCCCATGCGCACGGCGGCGGCAATTCTTTCATTATCGCCATTGGCCAGAAGGTCGATCAGCAGGCCGCGTATCGTTGCGAGTATACGGGTAGCCCGCGCCTCGGCCTCGGCTCGCGGGAGCTGCGTCTGGGTGTCGATCAGCAGGTCCAGCCAGTCCTGGGCCGCTTCCGCCGCGAATCCCGCCCACGGACCGGGCTTATGGCTGAAAGAAAGCAGGAACGCCTCATAGGTGAGCCTGACCATCGGACGTTGCTCGGGCGCGGACATCCATGCCCACAATCGCCCGGCCGTTTCTTCGAGGCCATGGCTTCGGCCCTCGGCCGCGAGCGCGACAGTCAGTTGCGCGATCTGTTCGGTGCGCGCCCGGACCAGCAGTTCGCGCAGCAGCTTCTCCTTACTGCCGAACAGATAGAGCAGCACACGGGGACTGGAGCCAATGGCGGCCGCCAGCGGGCGCAACGACAATCCATTGAGACCATGGTCGAGCACATAGGCATAGCTGGCATCGAGCAGTTCCGCCCGGCGGAGGGAGGGTTCGGCAGTCACTGCTTCATGCCCGGCCATCTTGCGCTCCTTTCATGCCCGCTGTAATACCTAACTGAAACGGTCGTTTCAGTCGAGGTATTCGATGGCGTGCAGCATGAGCTTCTCGCTTGCCGGCCGAACCGCCCTGGTGACAGGATCGGTGCGTGGGCTCGGGCTCGAGATGGCGCGCGGCCTGGCCGAAGCCGGCGCCCGCGTGATCCTGAACGGGCGCGAGCCCGCCACGCTCGAGGCAGCCATCGCCGGAATGCGGGACCAGGGCCTGGATGCGCATGGCGCGCCGTTCGACGTCACTCGGCGCGACGCCGCGCAGCAGGCGCTTGCCGGGCTGGGCGACATCGACATCCTCGTCAACAATGTCGGCCGTCGCGATCGCCGCGGCTTCGACGCCATGTCGCCGGAGGAATTCGGCGCCATGCTCGACGGCCACCTGGTTTCCGCCTATGCGATGAGCCAAACGGTCGCCCGTGCCTTGATCCGCCGCGGCGCGCCGGGCCGGATCATCAATGTTTCCTCCGTCATCGCGCAACTCGGCCGGGCCGGAGACGTCGCCTATCCCGCGGCCAAGGCCGGTATCGACGGCCTGACCCGGGCGCTCGCCGTCGAACTCGGCGGCCACGGGATCACCGTGAACGCCGTCGCCCCCGGAACCTTCGCGACCGAGGTGAATGCCGGCCTCGCCGAGGATCCGGATTGGGCGCGCTGGCTGAAGACACGCACGGCACTCGGCCGCTGGGGAAAGCCGGAGGAGATCGCCGGCATCGTGGTTTTTCTCGCCAGCGACGCGGCTTCCTTCGTCACTGGCCAGACAATCGCCGTGGACGGTGGCATCACCACGACATTTTGACAACGCAGGTGACTGGGCGTTCCTTCGCCTTCACTCCCTACGATCGAATTAATTGCAGAGAGGCGGGTAAAGGTTATCTCGGGAAAGCTGTGACCCCTTAGAGTTCACCTAAGCGACCGTTTTGCCGAGCTCATCTTCGATATGAGCTTGGATGATCTCGTCGAAGTTCTTCTCGGCGGCAAAGCCGAGCTCCCGCGCCCGCCTTGCCTCGAACCGTGTCGGCCAGCCTTTGACGATTGCCCAGATGGTCTCGTCGGGTTGCTCGCGGATCCGCTTCGCGACTTCGGCGCCGGCAATGCGCTCCAGCGCCTCGATCTGCTCGCCGACGGTGACGGCGACTCCGGGCATGGTGAGGTTGCGACGCGGTCCGACCTTGTCGCCGTCGATTTCGGCCGCATGGATCAGGAAATTGACCGCCGAGCGCGGGCTGGCATGGGTGTGCAGCACTGAGCGCGGCACCGGCAGGATCGCCTCCTGCCCGGCGAGCGGCTCGCGGATGATGCCTGAGAAAAAGCTGGAGGCTGCCTTGTTCGGCTTGCCGGGGCGCACGCAGATCGTCGGCAGCCGGATGCCGATGCCGTCGAAAAAGCCGCGCCGCGTGTAGTCGGCGAGCAGCGCTTCGCTCATCTGCTTCTGCGTGCCGTATGAGGTGAGCGGCGTCGGATGGAACTCGTCCGGAATGACATCCGGAAAGGGCGCGCCGAAGACCGCGATCGACGAGGTGAACACGAGGCGCGGCGCGAAGGCCGCCAGCCGCACCGCGTCGAACAGCGCGCGCGTGCCGTCGAGATTGACCCGGTAGCCGAGATCGAAATTGGCTTCCGCTTCGCCCGAGACGATGCCCGCCAGGTGGAAGATCACGTCCGGGCGCGGAGCCACGAGGGCCGCCATGGCGCCGGGCGCGGATAGATCGCCGGTGTGGATCGAGACATCGACGCCTGTGAGCGCCGGCGGCTGCGGCGCCACGATGTCATGCAGGTCGAGCGCCGTGATCTTGCGCCCGCGCAAGGCGCTGTCCTTGGCCAGCCGCGCTATAAGCTTGCGGCCCACCATGCCGGCCGCGCCCGTGATCAGAATTCTCATCTTCAGAGACCTTTCTTGCGTTGGCTGCGTCCGCGCAGCCATAGGACGACGAACAGCCCGACCATGAAGACCACCGCGATGACGGCCGCCAGCACCGTCGACACCTTGCCCGCGGCCAGCATGATGGCCGGCAGGAAATAGGCGGCGAGACCGAACACGAGCAGTATCACAGCCGCGGCAATCGCCGCGTTGCGTGTGTCACGATCCATCAGCAGACTTTCCTGGCTTCGAGGCTGTTAGGCATAATCCTGATCAGTGATAGTGCCGGCGATCGGCAGGCGCGCCATGCGTATGATCGCGATCATGGTGATGGCCATGCTCGTCATGACTGTCGGCGCATTGCCCGAATTCCGGTTCGACGGTGGCATGATCGATGCCGTGCTTGGCGGCAAGCCGTTTCTTGATGGCGCTCACCGCCACATGCGGATCGACGCCGTCATTCAGGCAGGCATGCAGCGTCGCCATGTTGGAGGTGCCGTCGAGCGACCAGACATGCATATGATGCACCTCGCGCACGCCCTTGACCGCGCCTTCGATGTCCTTGGCGATCATATCGCGATCGAGGCTTGCCGGCACGCCTTCGAGCAGGACATGCGCCGCCTCGCGCATCAGCGACCATGCCGTCGACAGGATGAGCAGCGACACTAGGACGGAGAGGACAGGATCGATCGGCGTCCAGCCGGTTGCCAGGATGATGAGGGCTGCCGCGATTGCCGCGGTGGAGCCGAGCAGGTCGCCCAGCACATGCAGGATCGCGCCGCGCATGTTCAGGCTCTCGCGGTCGCCGCCATGCAGCACGAAGAAGGAGGCGATGTTGACCAGCAGGCCTGCCACCGCCACCACCAGCATCGGCCCGCCAAGCACGGGCGCCGGGTTCATCAGCCGCCCCCAGGCCTCGTAGACGATCCAGAGCGCGATGACGAAGATGGCGATGCCGTTGGTGTAGGCGACCAGCGTCTTCACCCGGCCGAAGCCATAGGTCAGACGGCCGGTGGCCGGGCGTCCGGCGAGATGGAAGGCATACCAGGCAAGACCGAGCGCGATCGAATCGGCAAGCATATGGCCGGCGTCCGCGAGCAGCGCCAGCGATCCGGTGAGCAGCCCGCCGAGCGCCTCGGCGACCATGAAGCCGCCGGTCAGGCAGGCCGCGATCAGCACCCGTTTCTTGTCGGTCGAGCCATGCACATGCCCAGCGCCGTGGCTATGACCGGCGGAACCGTGATCATGCGAACCGTGCGCCATCGTCAAACTCCTGTTACCCTCCGAAGTCGGCGCGAAAATCCTCAAGCCGCCGCTTCTGGCCGCCTTCGTCATCGAAATTCGCTGGATCGAGCCAGCCCTCATAGGCTTTGCGCAAGGCCGGCCACTCCTTGTCGATGATTGAATACCACGCCGTATCGCGGTTTTCACCTTTGACCACAAGGTGCTGGCGGAAGATGCCTTCGAACTTGAAGCCGAAGCGCTCGGCAGCGCGCTTCGAGGGCTCGTTGCGGTTGTTGCACTTCCACTCGTAGCGGCGATAGCCGAGATCGTCGAAGAGATATTTCGCAAACATGAACTGCGCCTCGGTCGCCGCCGGCTTGCGCGAGATCAGTGGACCCCAGTAGATGTTGCCGATTTCCCCGACGCCGTTGGCGACGTCGATGCGCATCAGCGTCTGGCGCCCGGCGATCTTGCCGCTCGCCTTGTCGATGACGGTGAAGAACAGCGGATCCTCGCTCGCTTCCGCCTTGTCGAGCCACGGCTGGAAGGCGGCGCGGGTCTCCGGCGGGTAGTCGGGCAGCCAGGCGAAACGTCCGCCGACATCCGAAACCGACGAGGCCTCGTAGAGGCCGTCGCCGTGCTTTGCCGCGCTCAGCGGCTCGAGCCTGACTGTGCGTCCCTCGATCGCCTTGCGTTCCGGCCGTGGGCGCGGCTGCCAATTCTTCAGATCTTCCGACACCGACCACTCCAATCCGTTGACTTTTCCCAGCGGACGGTCACAAAAACGCTCGCTCACAGAAAGAACCACAGGGACGGGAAAAATGCTCCACACGATCGCGGCCATCGACCGCCTTGGCGAGGAAAATGCCTTCGCGGTGCTGGCCAGGGCCACCGCGCTTGCCCATCAGGGCCGCGACATCATCAATCTCGGCATCGGCCAGCCCGACTTCAAGACGCCGCAGCACATCGTCGAGGCGGCGATCAAGGCGCTGCGCGACGGCCACCACGGCTACACGCCGGCAAACGGGCTGCTCGCCACCCGCGAGGCCGTCGTGCGCCGCACGCTGACCACCACCGGCGTCGAGGTGTCGCCTGAGAATGTGATGATCCTGCCCGGCGGCAAGCCGACCATGTTCGCCGCGATCCTGATGTTCGGCGAACCGGGTACTGAGATCCTCTACCCCGATCCCGGCTTTCCGATCTACCGCTCGATGATCGAGTTCACCGGCGCCACGCCGGTGCCGGTGCCGATCCGCGAGGAGAACGGCTTTGCCTTCTCGGCCGACGAGACGCTGGCGCTGATCACGCCCCGGACCAGGCTGCTCATCCTCAACTCACCCGCCAATCCGACCGGCGGCGTCACGCCGCGCGCCGAGATCGAGAAGCTGGTCAAGGGCCTGGACAAGCATCCTGAGGTCGCCGTCATGTCCGACGAGATCTACGACGTCATGACCTATGATGGCGAGAAGCACTGCTCCCTGCTCAACTTCCCCGAAATCCGCGACAGGCTGATCGTGCTCAACGGCTGGTCGAAGACCTGGGCGATGACCGGCTGGCGCATGGGCTGGTCGATCTGGCCGAACGGCGACAAGGGCGCCCATCTCTACGACAAGGTGCGCAAGCTGGCCGTCAATTGCTGGTCTTGCGTCAACGCGCCGAGCCAGTTTGCCGGCATCGCCGCGATCGACGGTCCGCAGGACGATGTCGAGAAGATGATGCGCGCCTTCGACAACCGCAGGAAAATCGTCGTCGAGGGCCTGAACGCGCTCCCCGGCATCTCCTGCATCACGCCGAAGGGCGCCTTCTACGCCTTCCCCAACGTGTCGAAGACCGGCTGGAAGGCCAAGAAGCTCGCCTCGGCGCTGCTGGAGGATGCCGGCGTGGCGCTGATCGGCGGCCCCGATTTCGGCGTGCTCGGCGAAGGCTATATCCGGCTTTCCTACGCCAATTCCGAGGAGAACATCCTGCGCGCGCTGGAGCGGATCGAGGCATTTCTAAAGAAGTGAGCCGTCAGGCGCTTATCCGCGCCCGACAAACGGCATCTTCGTCGCCATCACCGTCATGAACAGCACGTTGGCGTCGAGCGGCAGGCTGGCCATATGCAGCACCGCGTCGGCGACGCGTTGCACGTCCATCACCGCCTCGGCGGCGATCGAGCCATTGGCCTGCGGCACGCCCACCGTCATCGGCTGCGCCATCTCGGTCAGCGCATTGCCGATATCGATCTGGCCGCAGGCGATGTCGAAGGGCCGGCCGTCGAGCGCCAGCGTCTTGGTGAGACCGGTGATGGCGTGCTTGGTCGCCGTATAGGGCACGGAACCCGGGCGCGGCGCATAGGCCGACACTGAGCCGTTGTTGATGATACGGCCGCCCATCGGCTTCTGCCTCCGCATGGCGCCGAAGGCGGCGCGCGCGCACAGGAACGCGCCGGTGAGGTTGACGCCGACGACATCGTTCCAGACCTCGACCGGGATCTCGTCGATCAGCGTCGACTTGTAGCCCATGCCGGCATTGTTGAAGAGCAGGTCGACGCGGCCGAAGGCCTCGAGCACGGTCTCGAACATGTCGTCGACTTCCGCCGCCTTGCTGATGTCGCAGGCGACTGCCAATGCCTTGGCTTGCGTCTTGCCCGCATCGGCGATCGCCTCTTCCAGCACCGTCTTGCGCCGGCCGCAGAACACCGTGTTCCAGCCTGCCTGGAGCAGCGCGGTGGCGACGCTCTTGCCGATGCCGGTGCCGGCTCCGGTAACGATGGCGGTCTTCTCTGCTATGGCGGTCATCGTCGTCCTCCCGGTCATGCTCGGAAAGACGTGGCATCGCAAATGCCGGGGATCATGGCAAGCCGCTATTGGCGACAAACAAGAGGCCAACAAAAAGGGCGGCCATTGGCGACCGCCCCGATCTGAACCGCGCTTGGGAGGAGGAAAAGCCGGTCCGACTGATTAGAATGATGCGCTTGCTGAGTTAACGAGGGATTAACGACCGGCAAGGCGGTGCGCAGCGGCGTTTACCAACATGGTTCACCACGGCGAGCTAGGCGCGCTGCCGGCCGGCACCTTTGCCGCCGAGACAGTCGCCTCGACATGATCGACCAGGGCATCCGGCAGGCCGAGCCGACCGGCAAGCAGGTCGAGATAGCCGCGCTCGGCGCGCGTGTCGGGATCGATGGTCAGACGCGAGGCGGTGTAGAGTTCCAGCTTCTGCGCATCGGTCTTGGCGCCGGCGACCAGCGTGTCGAGATCGAGTGGCCTTTCGAGCTCGGCAAGCAGGAACTTTTCCGCTTCCGCGCCGATGCCGGCGAGCTTGAGCTTGTCGGCGATCTTCTTGCGCTCTTCGTCGTCGATATGGCCATCGGCCTTCGCCGCCGAGATCATCGCTCGGACCAGCGTCAGCGTGAACTCGGCCTCGCCTTGCGGTGCCTGTGCAGGATCGAAAGCGGTATCGGCCGGCGGCGGGAGCAGTTCAGGCTCGCCGGACGCGGGCGCCTGCGCCGGCTCGTTGCCGGCCTTGTAATTCTGATAGGCCTTGTAGGCGAGGCCGCCGATCGCCGCCAGGCCGCCGAGCTTGATGGCCGCGCCCGTCACCTGCCGTCCGGTGCCGGTGCCGAGCAGCACGGCGGCAAGCGCTCCGGCAGCCAGCGGATTGTCCTTCGCCATCTGCGCCGCCTGCCCCGCCTTGTCGCGAACGGTCGAGCCCGTGCCGGGAATCTGCGATCCGAGAAGGTCGTCGAGCAGCTTCTTGGGGTCGAGCATCAATGCCTCCAGAATTGGCCCGGCCGAATGGGCGGGCATGGTTTCGGACCGGCAACAGGTAGGCCCCGCGGTTTGACATTACAATGACGGAGCAGGTTTTGCGCGTGAGGCTTTAGCTGCCGATATGGCGCTTGCCGCCGCGCGCCTGCGCAAGTTCGACCTGACGGTGGCGTTCGGCGTAGCGCTCGCGGTCCGCATCGGACCGCGTTTCGAAACAATGCGGGCATGAAACGCCGGTCGCGTATTTCGGCGACAGCCGGTCCTCGACCGTCAGCGGATGCCGGCAGGCGCGGCAGAGCTCCGCCTCGCCCTCGGTCAGGCCATGCGAGACGGACACCCGCTCGTCGAACACAAAACACTCGCCCTGCCACAGGCTCTCTTCGGCCGGCACCTCTTCGAGATATTTCAAGATACCGCCCTTGAGATGGAAGACGTTCTTGAGGCCGAGCGACTTCACATAGGCTGTCGCCTTCTCGCAGCGAATGCCGCCGGTGCAGAACATCGCCACTTTGCGGCCTTCGAGCTCTTCACGGTGCTCTTCCACCCAGGCCGGGAACTCGCGGAAGCTGGAGGTCCTCGGGTCGACCGCGCCCGTGAAGGTGCCGAGCGAGACTTCATAGGCGTTGCGCGTGTCGATGACGACGGTGTCGGCGTCCGAGATCAGCGCATTCCAGTTGGCCGGCGCGACATAGGTGCCGGCGCTGGTTGCCGGATCGATATCCTCGACGCCCATGGTGACGATCTCCCGCTTCAGCCGCACCTTCATGCGGTGGAACGGCATCTCGGCGGCGCTGCTGTATTTGACTTCCAGCCCGGCAAGGCCTTCGATGGCCTGCAGATGGTCCACAAGCGCGGCAATCGCTTCCTCGCTGCCGGCAACGGTGCCATTGATGCCTTCATGCGCCAGAAGCAGTGTGCCCTTGATGCCGCGCCCGCAACAGAAGGCGGCGAGCGGCGCGCGCAGGGCCTCGTATCCGTCGAGCCGCGCGAATTTGTAAAGCGCGGCGACCTGGATGGGCTGAAATTCCTTGGTTGTCGTCATGGCCATGCCACTAGACTGTGGTCAAAGCGGTTTCAAGGCAAAGGAAGTTCAGGCGACGCACGATCCGCCGCGCGGCATCGCGACACGCCGGGCTTCGTGGACTTGGACGGACCCTTCTGCTAATCGGTTTAAAACATAGAAACGGAGACCAGCACATGACCAGCAAGACCGAAAAGCTCCTGTCGCTCCTCAACGGTCAGCCGGTCATCCCGGTGCTCAAGATCGCCAATGTCGCCGATGCCGTGCCGCTCGCTCGCGCTTTGTCGCGCGGCGGGTTGCGGGCCATCGAGATCACACTGCGCACCGCCGACGCGCTGGAAGCGATCCGACGCGTCGCGGCCGAGGTCGAGGACGCGATTGTCGGCGCCGGCACCATCCTCGATGCCAGGCAGTTCGAAGAAGCAGCCCGCGCCGGCTCGACATTCATCGTCAGCCCCGGCATCACCAGCCAGCTTCTCGAGGCGGCCAAGGACAGCCCCGTGCCGCTGCTGCCCGGCGCGATCACGCCCGGCGAGATCATGGCCGCGCGCGAAGCCGGCCTGCGCTTCCTGAAGTTCTTCCCGGCCGAGCAGTCCGGCGGCATCGCTTCGCTGAAAGCTTTCGCCTCGCCGCTGGCGGACGTGAAATTCTGCCCGACCGGCGGCATAATGGCCAAGAACGCCGCCGACTATCTGAGCCTGCCCAACGTCATCTGCGTCGGCGGCTCCTGGGTGGCGCCCGACGATCTCATCAAGGCCGGCAAGTGGGACGAGATCGAAGCGCTGGCGCGTGACGCGAGCAAGCTCAAGAAGTAATCAACTTACCAGGGCAGCGGGCCGTTCTCATCGAAGTAACCGCCTGTCGGTCCACCAGGCTCCAGCGTCGCCAGCCGCACGATGATCTCGACCGCCTGCTGCACCGTGCGGCCGCCTCTGTGGGCGTTGAGGTCCGTCGCGGTGTAGCCGGGAGCGGCGGCATTGACCATGATGCCGTGCGGCGCAAGTTCCCTGGCGAAGGCGAGCGAAATGGCGTTGAGCGCGGTCTTCGAGCTGCCATAACCCATGACGTTGGGCGACTGGCTGTTGCCGGACGCGCGCGCCAGCGATCCGAGATAGCTGCTCACCATGACGATGCGGGCGGCGGGAGATGCCAGGAGCAGCGGCAGGAATGCCTGGGTGACCCGCACCGACCCGAAGACGTTGACGTCATAGGTAGCTTTCATGTCCGCGATGTGCTCCTGGCTCGGCGGTGGCTGATAGCGACCGTCCGGGGCCAGCGCCTCGACATAGCCGGGTGCGATGCCGGCATTGTTGACCAGCACATCCAGGCCGGGCGCCCGCGCTGCGACAGTCTTGGCCGCGGCCGCCACGCTGTCGTCGATGGCGACATCGAGCGCGAGCCACTCGACATCAAACCCCTCATCACGCAATGCCTGCGCCGCGGTCTCGCCACGTTCGGCGTCGCGCGCGCCGAGCCACACCTTGTAATCCAGTGCCGCCAGCCGCCGGACGGTCTCACGACCGATGCCCTTGTTGGCGCCGGTCACCAGCGCGTTCTTTCTCGTCGTCATGTCCATGTCTCCTTCGATGACCCAGAGATGACGTGAACCGGCTCGCTTCGCGCGCCAAAAGCTCTCAGCCTCTTGCCTAATCCTCTCAGGTTCGTGTCTTCGCGGGCGCGTCAGCGCCTCGCTTGGTTGCTTGGCCGCGATGGATCGGCAATGCTGGAAAGATGAGTGACATATTGCAGGAATTGGTCGCCATGGCCGGGCGCCACGCGCGGGGGCGGCGGACGAAGACGGCCATTCCGCGCGTCACCATCGGCCGCAGCGAGCTTCCGACGCCGCCGCTGCCCGAGCTCTGCCAGCCGACCGCGCTTCTGGTCCTGCAGGGGACCAAAACGGTGCTGATCGGCGACCGCACGCTTGCCTACAGCGCCGGCAGCTATTTCGTCTACGCGGTGGAGGCGCCCGCCACCAGCCAGTTGATCGAAGCCAGCAGAGCCTGTCCCTACATGGCTCTCGCCTTCGCCATCGATATCGAGCTGATCGCCGGGCTGCTTATCGACCATCGACCGGCGATAGACGGCGACAGCTTCGTCACCAACCCGGCCGATGACGACTTGCTCGACGCCTGGCGACGGCTGCTGCGGCTGCTCGATCGGCCGGAAGAGATTCCGGTTCTCGCGCCCATGCTCGAACGCGAGATCGCGTTCAGGCTCTTGCAAGGCCCGCAGGGCGAAAAGCTGCGCCAGCTCGCGCGCGCCGATGGCCGCCTGTCGCAGATCCGCCGCGCCACCGCCTGGATCCGGTCGCATTACAACGAGCCGATCGATGTGACGCAGCTGGCCGAGCTCTCGCATATGAGCAACGCCGCCTTTCATCGCCATTTCAAGGCGGCGACCGCGATGAGCCCGATCCAGTATCAGAAGCAGCTCCGCCTTTTGGAAGCGCGCCATCTGCTGATTGCCCAACCGGGCAGCGCGGCGCAGGTTGCTTTCACCGTCGGCTACGAAAGCGCCTCCCAGTTCAGCCGCGAATATGCGCGCCAGTTCGGGCTGCCTCCGGCGCGTGACGCCGCGCGGCTTCTGGCCATGGGCGAAGCGGCCGCGCTGGAAATCGACTGAACATTAAAATACGGCCGGCTGGGCGCCCACCTCCTCACGGGAAGTTCAAGCCGATGCAGCTTGCGCAATGCCAGATAACGCCAACCGATGACTGGTTCCCGCTCATGGATTCGAACCACGATTCACGCCTTCAAAGGGCGCTGTCCTACCATTAGACGAAGCGGGAGGCTGACGGTCTGGGCGCGACATGAAAAACAAAAGCCGCGCTTCAAGTCCAGCGCGGCTTCTCTTCGGTGTCTCTCAAATGGCTACTTCGTCTGGAAACGGGCGACCGAGAGGAACTTCACCGCATTGCCGCTGAAACGGCTGGCATCTTGCATCTCGCCACTCGTTTGGAAGCCGGCGGTGTACACTTCGCTCGGTGGCGTATGCACGATGTTGTAGGCATAGCGCGGCGCCGTCGTCGGATCGGAAACCGAAGCAATGTTCACGCCGCTGCCCAGCGCCCAGCGCGCGGCCTGCGGCGCTGCCGCCACCACCACGGCCTTCGGTCCCGGCTTGAGGTCGCGCGACGACGCTCTGCCTTCCTTGGCCGTCGTCTTCACGCCGGCGCCGATCGCATTCGTGGGATCGCTGCCTGCCGGAAGGGCGGCGATGGCCTGGCGTGGCGAGGCAGCATCGGCCCTCGACGGATCGTTGAACGCCGAGCGCGGCTCCGGCTGCGTCAGCGACGCAAGCTGGTATTCGGCGCCGGCGCCGCCAGCCTCGACGGTCGCGTTGGCCTGTTCGAGAACGGCCTTGACCTCATCCTGCTTGCCGGGCTGCGGCCGGGCGGTCGGCAGCACGGAGAACGCGTCGGTCGCGCTCTTGTCCTGCGAAGCCGTTTCGGCCAGCGCCAGAAGCACGTTCTTATCCTTCGACGCCAATTCGGCCGGCGTCGAGCGATCTGGGCGCCAGGTCGGAAGCGGGATGTTGTTGACCGCCACCTGCGCCGGATCGGTGCCAGCGGCCTCGGCCGCGCTGGCGGCGCCGAACGGAACCTTGTCAGGCAAGGGCGTCTGCGCCGTCGAAACCACCTGCTCGGTCGTCGCCGAGGCATCCGCCACGGCAAACGGCACATTCTGTGGCGCCTGCTGGCCGACATCGACCTTCGGACGCGGCGCGAAGTCGGGCAGCGGGACTTCCTTGGGCGGCAGCGCCGCGATGATCGTCTCGGGCGTATCCTGCTGCGGCTGCTGCTGATCGTCGGCGCTGTCATCCGCGATCTGCGGGACGTTGGCGCGCTTGGCATCCTTCGGCGAAACGATCGCGATACCCGGGAGGTTGCTGTTGCGGGCCGTCGCGGCGCTCGCGACCTGAACCTGCTTCACGGCTTTCTGCTGAGGCGCCGGAGCGCTTTCATCGGCCGCGTCATCGGCCTCGTCGGCGCCACCGCCGAACAAGGCGGCAAGCAATCCGCCGGACCGCTTGGTCGAGCCGCCGGCGCTGGCCAGTTCGATGTTCGGGGTGCCGGCGCCCTTGCGCGCCTGATAGGCGGCCAGCGCCTGCTCATAGCCAGGCAGCGGACGCCCGTCGCTCGGCACATGCAGCGTCTTGCCGTTCGGGAACAGGCTGACCAGTTCCTGGCGGCTGATGCCCGGCCAGTGGCGCACATTGCCGACATCCATATGGACGAAGGGTGAGCCGGAGGTCGGGTAGTAGCCGACGCCGCCGCCCTGCATCTTGAGGCCAATGTTGCGCAGCTTCTTCAAAGGCACGCCGGGAATGTAGAAGTCCATCGCCTTGCCGAGCATGTGCTGGCTTTTCTCGGCGACGCCGCGGCTGCGCGAACGCAGCATCGCGTTGGTCGACGGCGAACGATAGCCGCAGACGACCTGGATGTAGTCGGTCGCGCCGGCTTCGCGATAAGCTTCCCAGACGAGGTCGAGCAGCCGCGGGTCCATCTTCGTCGGCTCGTTGCGGCGCCAGTCACGCAGGATGATGTTGATCTTGCGCAGGCCTTCCGGATCGTAGCGGCCATTGCGCTTGTAGACGATCTCGGCCTTCTCGTGCGTGTGCAGGTGATAGAGCTTGAGCGTACGAACCTCAGCCCTGGCGCCCGACATTGCCGCGGACAGAAACCCGACAGCCAAAATCACAAACGTCAGCCACCTCGGCCAGACGCTCATGTGAAAATGCCGCCCGTTTGTGTGTCGTTCGACTTTGTTCAAATCAACTGGCTTTCAGGCTGCCGTTTGTCCCCGGATTTGACCAAACGGATGCGTCGTTTTCACATCCGAATATCGATCCTAATGGTTAATCATCGTTTATTGAAGCCGAAATGCGGTAACACCGTGGCGATATCCCGTCAAAAATGATGCACAGCATTTCGTGGTAAACCGCTGGTTTAGATCAAGAATCCGGCCCCGGCCAGAACACGATCTGTTACCGTTAGCGTTAATGCGTGATCCTCGGCAACGCCAACCGCTGAAAACCCTGCGTTTTCACGTCAAAAGCGACAATTTGACTCGGATTTTAGGCGCGCAAGCTGTTCGAGGCCTGCCTGTCACGAGGCAAGCCGGTCCACGCGACCAGCTTCGGGATCAATGCCATATTCCTTCAACTTGCGGTAGAGGGTTGAACGGCCGATGCCCAAACGGCGCGCGACTTCGCTCATCTGGCCATTATAATGATCGATCGCCAGCTTGATCATCTCGAGCTCGACATCGGCCAGCGCCCGTACATTGCCGCGCTCGTCCAGCGCCCGAAGCGTTCCGAACCGCGGCTGCGGCCGCGCCGGTGACTCGCCGTCGGCAAAGGCGGACCCCATTTTCTCGGCAATCGCCTCATCCGCCGGATTGGACGCACCCTCGACCGTTTCGGCGACGGTGGATGTCGTTTCCGCTGCGAGATCGACCGTGCCTTCCACCTGGGCCCGGATCTGCGGGAACTCCTCCTCGGTCAGCACGTCGCCCTCGGCAAGCACCGACGCGCGGAAGACTGCATTCTCCAGTTGGCGGATGTTGCCCGGCCAGTCATAGGCCTGCAGCATCGCAAGCGCTGGCGCCGATATGCCGGCAAGGCGCCGGCGCGGATCGGCCGGCGCGACCTTTTCCATGAAGTGCCGGACCAGATAGGGAATGTCGTCGCGGCGGTCGCGCAGCGGCGGCACGAAGATCGGATAGACGTTCAGCCGGTAGAACAGGTCCTCGCGGAACTTGCCGTCCTTGACCTGCTGCAGAAGGTTGCGGTGCGTGGCCGAGATCAGGCGGATGTCGACCTTGACGGTCGAGCGGCCGCCGACCGGATCGACCTCGCCCTCCTGCACGGCGCGCAGCAGCTTGACCTGGACGTCGAGCGGCAGATCGCCGATCTCGTCGAGGAACAGCGTGCCGGAATTCGCCTCGACGAATTTGCCCGTATGCTTCTCGGTAGCGCCGGTGAAGGACCCCTTCTCGTGGCCGAACAGGATCGATTCGACGAGATTGTCCGGGATGGCGCCGCAATTTACGGTGACGAACGGCTTCGAACGGCGATCGCTGCTGCCCTGAATGGCGCGCGCCACCAGTTCCTTGCCGACGCCGGATTCGCCCTCGATCAGGATCGGGATGTTGGACGCCGCCGCCTTCTGCCCGAGGCGGATCACCCGGTCCATTGCCGGGCTGCGCGTGATCATGTCCTTGAAGGTGAGATGGCCGCCGCCGCGTCGCCGCGACGCGCGCTTCATCTCGTCCTCGACGGCTTCCACCTTGAGCGCGTTGGAGATCGCGGTCTGCAGCCGGTCGGGCGACGCCGGCTTGACGACGAAGTCGAAGGCGCCGTGCCGCATCGCCGAAACGACCGTCTCGATGCCCCCCTGCGCCGTCTGCACGATGACGGGAATGTTGATGCCGCGCTCGCGCATCGCCTTCAGCACACCGATGCCGCCTAGGCCGGGCATGACAAGGTCGAGAATGACGACGGAGACCTCGCGCGCGTTCGGCCCGTCGAGCACGTCGAGGCCGGCCTCGCCGCTATCGGTGACGATCGCGGTGTGCCCGAACTTGGTCAGCGCGGTCTCGACCAGCCTGCGCTGCACCGGATCGTCATCGACTATGAGTATGGAACCTGTCATGACTGTTTGAGTTTTCCGCCCGAGAAAATCCCCATGGATCATCTTGGCACAGGGTTCTAAATAAGGTTTCAAAAAACCCGGTGAACGAATTCCTTAGGATTTGACCGGCTTCCTCCTTCCCTCTGATTTGGCACCGATTCAAAGAAGGTATTGCTGATGCGCATGGAATTTGGTCATCGGCTTGCGGCGCCAGCGTCCGGACACGGCGCGGCGGAGCTTGGCGATCTGCCGGAGTGGAATCTCGCCGATCTCTATTCCGGCATGGAAGCGCCCGAATTGAAGCGCGACATCGCCAAAGCGGCCAGCGACGCCATCGCCTTCGAGACCCGCTGGAAAGGCACGCTGGCCACGGAAGCCGGGCGCGGCGGCGCCGGCCGGCTGGGCGAGGCGCTGCAAGCCTATGAGGCGCTCGAGGAACTGATCGGCCGCATCGTCTCCTATGCCGGCCTCGTCTATGCCGGCAACACCGCCGATCCGCAGCGCGCCAAGCTCTATGGTGACGTCCAGGAAAAGATGACGGACGCGAGCGCCCATCTTCTGTTCTTCGCGCTCGAGCTCAACCTGATCGACGATGCGGCGATCGAAAGCGCTCTGGCCGCCGACAAGGCCTTCGGCCACTACCGGCCCTGGGTGCTCGACCTCAGGAAGGACAAACCCTACCAGCTCGAGGATCGCGTGGAGCAATTGTTCCACGAGAAGTCGGTCACCGGGCGCGGCGCCTGGAACCGCCTGTTCGACGAGACGATGACCGATCTGCGCTTCGACGTCGACGGCGAGGAGCTGACGCTTGAGCCGGCGCTCAACCGGCTGCAGGATTCGAATGGCGAGGTGCGCCGCCGCGCCTCCGAGGCGCTGGCCGCCACGTTCCGCAAGAACCTGCGCACCTTCACCCTCATCACCAACACGCTGGCCAAGGACAAGGAAATCTCCGACCGCTGGCGCGGCTTCCAGGATATCGCCGACTCGCGCCACCTCGCCAACCGCGTCGAGCGCGACGTGGTCGACGCGCTGGCCGCGGCAGTGCGCGAGGCCTATCCGCGGCTGTCGCACCGCTACTATGCGATGAAGGCGCGCTGGCTCGGCATGGAGGTGATGAACCACTGGGACCGCAACGCGCCGCTGCCGGAGACGCCGAAGGCGGTGATCCGCTGGGACGACGCCAGGGACACGGTGCTCTCCGCCTACAAGCGCTTCTCGCCCGACATGGCAGAAATCGCGCGCGGCTTTTTCGATCGCAGATGGATCGACGCGCCGGTGCGGCCGGGCAAGTCGCCCGGCGCCTTCGCCCACCCGACGGTGCCGTCGGCGCATCCTTACGTGCTGCTCAACTATATGGGCAAGCCGCGCGACGTGATGACGCTGGCGCATGAGCTCGGTCATGGCGTGCACCAGGTGCTGGCCGCGGGCCAGGGCGCGCTGATGGCCTCGACGCCGCTGACGCTGGCCGAGACCGCCTCCGTCTTCGGCGAGATGCTGACCTTCCGCTCGCTGCTCGAACAGACCAGTGACAGACGCGAGCGCAAGGCCATGCTCGCTCAGAAGGTCGAGGACATGATCAACACGGTCGTGCGCCAGATCGCCTTCTACGAGTTCGAGCGCAAGGTGCATACCGAGCGCAAGAACGGCGAGCTGACCTCGGACAGGTTGGGCGAATTCTGGCTGGAGGTGCAGGCCGAAAGCCTGGGACCGGCGATCAAGCTGCGCGACGGCTACGAGGTCTTCTGGACCTATATCCCGCACTTCATCCATTCGCCCTTCTATGTCTATGCCTATGCCTTCGGCGACTGCCTGGTGAACTCGCTCTACGCCGTCTACCAGAACGCCGAGCGGGGATTTCAGGAGAAGTATTTCGAGATGCTGCGCGCCGGCGGCACCAAGCATCACTCCGAACTCCTGGCTCCCTTCGGCCTCGACGCCACCGATCCCGCGTTCTGGCAGATCGGCCTTGGCGTGATCGGTTCGCTGATCGACGAGTTGGAGGCGCTGGACAAGTGAACAGCAACGAAGCGTGCATCGATAGCTATAGTTTAGCCGAGACGCATATTAGCCGGACTCTATTCTTGCCCTAAATAGCTGTTCTTGAATAACTCTCCGGCGCATTTTCAACTGGCTTTCGACGAGCCATATGATAGCGTCCGGCCTCAAGCTCAGCTGGACGCATCGCGCAGGCCAGAGATGCCTGCCGCTCCGCTACGGCGAATGCGATGATGGCCGTCGGTCCGGACAAGACCGAACGCCGATGGCTCGATTGAAGCCGGCGGTTCCACCGAACACGGAACCTTTGACGATTCTTGACGGCAAGCGTGCCCTCCCAGCCGCGGCCGACGGACCGGACTGGAGAGGGAAATGAGCACTTTCTTCTACATGCTCCTGGCGTTCGTTGTGGGTATCCTGGCTGGCTGGTTCATCTGGGGCCGCCTGCGCGGCGAGCTCGACAGTCTGCGTGGCGATCTCGACCGCACCCGAAGCGAGCGCGACAGGCTGCGCGCCGATAACGACCGGCTCAAGGGCGAGCTCGATGCCTGCGGCAGTGCCCGCGCCAATCTCGAAAGCCGGCTGCGTAACGCGCCTGCCGCCAAGGCCGGCGCCGACAAGGCCGCCACGCCGGCGCCAGCGGCGCTCGTGTCGACCCCGGTGAGCGCGAAGGCCGCTCCGGCGAAGCCCGCCGCCGCGAAGAAGCCGGCGGCCGCGAAAACCGCGGCAGCGAAGCCCGCGGCCAGGGCAGCCGCGCCGAAGAAGACGGCTCCCGCCAAGAAAGCTGCCGCGCCGAAGGCCGCGGCCGGCAAAGCCGACAATCTGCGTCGCCTCATCGGCATCGGCCCGGTCAACGAAACGCTGCTCAAGGGCCAGGGCGTCACCACCTACGCCCAGATCGCAGCCTGGACCGACGCCGACGTCAAACGCATCGAGGAGGTGCTCAATTTCGACGGCCGCATCGCGCGCGAGAAATGGATCGAGCAGGCGAAATTACTGGCCGCCGGCGACGAGGCCGGGTTCGCGCGCCAGTTCCCGACAGCCGGTACCGTAAGCAACACCTGAATATCCGTCTGGTTGGTACGAGGCGCCCGCATGGGGCGCCGTCTTTATTTTGGCCAGCCGCCTTTGCGTCGCTCGACGCCGTTCCCTCGATTGCGCGTCCCCGGGCCCCCATATAGACCGGTCGACTGAATTGTCCGCTTCCGAGGCTCATGCCCCTGCCCGCAGCCATATTCCGCAATGACGAGAGCGCGCGTCAGCTGGTGTTCGACCGGCCGCACGAGATCATTCTCGCGCGCACTGCGGAGGAGTTCGCGCCGGCGCTCGAGCGAGCCCAGGCTGCTTCCGACGCCGGCAAATGGCTGGCAGGCTATTTCTCCTACGAGGCCGGCTACCTGCTCGAGCCTAAACTGGTGCCGCTGCTGCCCGAAGGCCGCCGCGCGCCGCTGGTCTGTCTCGGCGTCTTCGATGCGCCCGACGAGCAAGAGGTCCCGCAATCGCGGGCGTCCGCCAGCAACGGCCCGATCTTCGATGCCAGGGCAACGTGGTCCGCCGAGGACTATGCCGGCCGCTTCGCGCGCCTTCACAACCACATCCGCAAGGGTGACTGCTATCAGGGCAACCTCACCTTCCCGGTCCGCGCGCAATGGTCCGGCGATCCGCTTGCCGCCTTCGACGCGCTGACCGAGCGCCAGCCGGTCAAATACGGCGCGCTGATCTCGCTCGTCGATCCGGAAGAACAGTTCGGGCGAGCGCGACAGGACGATCGGATCGCCGAGCGAGATCAGCGCGCCGTATTTGACC
>NZ_RZRY01000350.1:0-6684 GCF_003998035.1 Mesorhizobium sp. M2A.F.Ca.ET.039.01.1.1
TCGTTGCCCAAGTCATGCTTCTCGTTGGCCTCTATGCGCTCATGGGCATGGGCCTGAACATAGAACTGGGGCTCGCCGGATTGCTCGATTTGGGTTTCGTGGCGTTCTTTGCGATAGGCGCTTATGCCACCGCTCTGCTGACCTCGGATTCGCCGCTTGCATTGGCTCATCTAAGTTTCTGGGAAGCTCTGCCCATCGCCACCCTTTGCGCGGCAGCGGGAGGCTTCATCTTCGGTCTGCCGGTTCTGCGCGTACGAGGGGACTATCTTGCTCTGGCAACGCTGGGCCTGGGCGAGATTGTGCGCATAATTGTCGTATCCGACATGGCCGCGCCGGCCATTGGCGGCGCACAGGGTATCGTCGGCATTCCGCGTCCCAAACTCATCGACCATCCGATGGTTTCGCAGCTCAGCCTCTACTATCTGACATTTGCGCTGGCGTGCCTTGTCGCGTTCGCGGCCTGGCGGCTGCAGCATTCACCGGTCGGTCGTGCCTGGACGGCTGCCCGCGATGACGAGGATGTCGCGGCCACGCTTGGCCTGGATCTCGTCAGGAGCAAACTGCGCGCCTATGTTCTGGGGGCCGCATTCGCTGGCGTGGCCGGGGCCCTGTTTGCCACCACCCTCGGCTCGGTTTTCCCGCAAAGCCTGCGGCTGGACGTCTCGATCAACGTTCTCGCCCTGCTCGTCATAGGCGGGCTGGGCAGTCTGCCCGGGGTCTTCGTCGGCAGCTTCATCCTGATTGGCCTGCCGGAATTCCTGCGCGAGTTCGGAGAATACCGCTATCTGTTCTACGGTTTCGTGCTCATCCTGGTGATGCGCGTTCGTCCCCAGGGTCTCTGGCCAGCTCCCCTTTCCGCGAGGCATGGCTGAGATGCTGCGATTGCTAAACGTGTCCATTCGGTATGGCGGTCTCCAAGCTCTCTCCGACATTTCCATGGAGGTCGACGCCGGGACCATCCACAGTGTGATCGGACCGAACGGCGCCGGCAAGACGACGCTTTTCAATGCCATCACGGGAGTTGCTCGTCTGTCATCCGGCACCATCCATCTGGACGGAAGCCGCATTGACGGTCAGCCGCCTCATGTCATTGCACGCCAAGGCATAGCCCGCACTTTTCAGAACGTTCGTCTGTTCGGCTCGGTGAGCGTGCTCGACAATGTACTGATCGCCGAGGAGGCGCGCCCCGGTGTGGTTCGGGGGCTATTGCCGACATTACTTTGCCTTCCTTCCGCGCTTGGCGCGGAAAGGACCGCCCGCGAGGAAGCATTGCGACTGCTCGATGCCGTCGGGATAGCGCCGCACGCGCAAAGATTGGCCCGGACTCTCTCATATGACGACCAGAGGCGGCTAGAGATTGCCCGCGCCCTGGCGACACGACCCAAATTGCTTCTGCTAGACGAGCCCGCCGCCGGCATGAACCCCCAGGAAACGGCGCGGCTGTCGGATTTCATTGCTGAACTGCCCTCGAAGTTTGGCGTCGGCATCCTTCTGATCGAACATCAAATGAGGCTGGTGATGGATATCTCCAATTATGTCACCGTCTTGGAGTACGGCCGCAAAATCGTCAGCGGAGAACCGTCGGAGGTACGGCAGAACCCCGAAGTTCTCAGGGCATATCTTGGAGGACGAACCGCGGAGCGCGCGCTTGGGACGGGAACTCACGCATGACGCTATTGTCTGTCGGTGGGGTCGACGTTCATTACGGCCAGATTGCAGCGGTGCGGGACGCCGCGTTGGAGATCGGTCAGGGGGAGGTGGTGACGCTAATCGGCGCCAATGGCGCCGGCAAGAGCAGCCTGATCAATTCGATCTGCCGCTTGCGTGGCTGCGGCAGGGGACAAATCGCATTCAACGGAGCGGACATTGTCCCGCTGCAGGCGCATCAACTGCCTGCGCTTGGGCTGGTACAAGTTCCGGAGGGCCGCAGGGTGTTCGGACGTCTGACGGTCGTAGAAAATCTCAAGTTGGGAACATTTTGCCGAAAAATATCGCGCCAGGAACTCGAGCAGGATCTGGCGGGCGTGTTTGACCTGTTTCCCCGACTAGCCGAACGCCGGGATCAGGCGGCTGGTACGCTCTCTGGCGGCGAGCAGCAGATGCTGGCAATCGGCCGCGGACTGATGGCCAAACCGCGAATGCTTTTCCTCGATGAGCCGAGTATGGGCCTGGCACCCCGGATGATCGATGTCATCTACGGAGCGATCACCGCCATTGCCGGTCAAGGGGTTTCGCTGTTGATTGTCGAGCAGAATGCCTTCCTGGCGCTAGAACTGGCACAGAGGGCCTACGTCATGGAGGCCGGGTCAATAACCCTTTCCGGTTATTGCGCCGATCTCATCAGCGACGAACGGGTGCGCGAAGCCTATCTCGGACACGCGCACTGAGGTGCTCAGGCTAGCCTAGTTGAGGGCAACTACATGATCTTTCGCCTGCCGGCGGGGTTGCCACGACGCCAACGCCGGCAACTCGAACGATTCTGCCCTTTCTTCCCTGTGGCCGCCGACTGAAGTGTAAAGATCCTGAATGAACGCCTTCAAAGTTGGCGTTGTGCGGACGCCTTTGCGGGTAGCCATAGTGAACCGCACCGCATATGACGTCTTGTCTGGGAGCAGCGGGCGCAACAGCCCCTTGTCCACCCAGGTCTGGGCGTAGTGGGTCGGCAGGTAGGCAAGATACGCACCCGACAGCACCAGAATGAGCTGGGCTTCGACCTGCTCGACCGAGGCCGTGCTTTTGCACATTCCGATGCGTTCCAGATCCTGATTGCACCAATAGGACCGACTGGCAAACGCGTAGTCGCGCAGCACATCCAAAGAGAGGTCGTCCTCGCTCACGTCGAACAGGGGATGTCCCTGGCCACAGAACAGCGTGCTCGTTTCTGCATAGAGGTTCTGGTAGCGCAGGTTGGACAGCCGTGGGACGAAACCGAAGATCGCAAGATCGATCTGCCTTTCCACCAGCCGTTTTTGAAGAGACGGAGGACTGTCCACAACAAGTTGCACATTCACATTGTTGGGTCTGGCGCAGAATCGTCGGAAAGCGGCCGAGACCGCCGAATGCGAATCCGTCACCGTGTTATCCACGACGCCAATTCGCAGACTGCCAGTCAGAACCGAATGAAGCGACTCCGTCTCGCAGCTGAATTCCTCAAGGGCTTCGAAAAGGCGCGTGGAAGCCTCAAAGACGGTTCGTCCATGATCGGTCAGTTCGAAGCCGGACCTCCCCCGTTGGCAGAGCTTGAGGCGAAGGCGCTCCTCCAGGGCGATCATGTGGTTGCTTATCGTCGACTGGCTGATGTTGAGCTCGGCCTGCGCCGCGGAAAAACCGTTGCATTTCACCACCGTGATGAAGACGCGAAGCAAGCGGAGATCGACGTTGGCGATGTTGACCATGTTCACCTCTTTTTTTCAAACCCGGGCTCGAAGAGGAGCCGGTATGACTAAGAGGGAACCGTTTCAGAGTGGATACACTGCCCCTTTCGGCTTCCCACTCACTCGCTGACGCCGTTCTCTTGGCGGCTTTCAGCAGACCTTGCGAAGTCGATGAAGGCGGGACATTTCCGCACCGCTTCAATGCGGCTGGCCCCTTCAACATTACCAAGGACCGGATCTCTATTTTTCCACCAGCCATTGTTGCATGATTATCGGCTGGCGCGTTTGGTTCCCCGACGGCAGTGAATGCTAACTCAGGATGTTCGTCAAGAAAATATTCGTTTAAAAACCGATGCTTAAAAGGTCGGCAGTTCCCGCCTAGCTCTTAGGCAGAAAATGGGAAGCGGCGCCCGCGAGGATGGCTCCATCGAGAGTACTACTGATTGGGGTGGTACATAGAGGTCGGCGGTGCTCCCGCCGCGCGGTGGCGACGTGGTTGACCCATGGGCCGACAGGGTCTTGGCACTGGTTGCTGGGGTAGCTCAAAAGAACGGGAACGTAGGCTCTACAGTATAGCGATGGACGATCGCGCGCTCGAGCACAGCGTCATGGAGCTTTATGGTCATTTCGGCCCTCTCACGCGGGCAGCGACCATTCATCTCCAGCGTGCCTGAAAAGATCATTCGACCCTCGTGCTCGTGGCCGTCGTGTTCAGAAACGAACTCCTGCAGCTCGGCAGGCCTCATCATCTGCTCGACCTTGCCCTGCTGCATGAGCTTGCCGTCGCAGACAAGCGACAGCTCCAGACTGTCCCAGTGATCGAGGACCTCTTCCAGGGGCCAGGCGTCCGGCGCGATTGATTTCAGACACATGTTCTTCGCCATTGGCGCGTTCTGCGCCTCCATGACAGAATCGGTCTGGTCGCTGCCGACCGTGACATAGTCACGTCCGCCTTGGCGGAAAACGACATACTCGACCTCAGGCGACGTGTCTGAACCAAGAACCTGCGTCTCCGTCGATTGCGACAGCAGCCCCGGTATGATCGGAAACAGCATGGGTACATGTGGCGGCGCCGGAATGCCGATCTCCTTCAGTTCTTCAATGTGAGCTTCAACGAGGTGGCGCCTTCGTCCTGTGTAGCCTGCAGCGAGCACGCGCCGGATGGTCGCAGAGACCGGGCCAGCGGGCGTTTGAAAGGAAAGGACCACGGTCATATCGATACCTGCGATAGAGGTTGGGAGGTCAGAGATGGACGCAGGTTAGCGAGCCCCGGCATCGACACACACATCGGAGATTCAATGGTTAAGTTGATGAAACCGAATGATTGACGTGCCTCTCCTTACATTGACGCTCATCCAAGTGTTGTTGGGAAAGCTCCCCTTGAAGGTGACCCGCGTCCCGTCGAAGTTCAAGCCAATGCGGGGAGCCGCTGGCTCGTGGCTCGGCTGCCTGAGAATACGCGAAAGAAGACAGGGTGATTTTGATGAATGGGTCTTTAAACCAGCCGCTTAGCGGCAACGACATGCCGCGCTTTGGGGGCATCGCCACGATGATGCGTCTGCCATACGCCCGGACGGCATCCGGTCTGGACGCCTGCTTTGTCGGCGTGCCGCTCGATATCGGCACCAGCAACCGAAGCGGAACCCGTTTCGGTCCGAGGCAAATTCGCGCCGAATCGGTCCTGCTGCGCCCTTACAACATGGCCACGCGCGCTGCGCCATTCGACTCTCTTCGGGTTGCCGATGTGGGCGACATTGCGACGAACCCATATAACCTGCTCAAGTCGGTCGATGCGATCGAACGCGGCATCTCCGATATCCTTTCTCATGGGTGCAAGCCTCTTTCACTCGGCGGCGATCACACCATGACGCTACCCATCCTGCGTGCGATGGCCAAGAAACACGGTCCCCTCGGTCTCATTCATATCGATGCGCATGCCGACATCAACGACACCATGTTCGGCGAGGAGATCGCGCACGGGACACCTTTCCGCCGTGCTGTCGAGGAAGGTCTTATCAACGCGCGCCGCACCGTTCAAATTGGCCTGCGTGGTACCGGCTACGCCGCCGACGATTTCGACTGGTCACGCCAGCAAGGGTTCAAAGTCTACCAGGCCGATGCGCTTTGGCATCGCTCGCTCGTTCCGCTGATGGATGAAGTTCGCGTCCATATGGGCAGCGGGCCGGTCTACATCACCTTCGACATCGACTCGCTTGATCCATCATTCGCTCAAGGCACCGGCACGCCTGAAATCGGAGGCCTCACCAGCATGCAGGCGCTTGAGATCGTCCGCGGTTGTTGGGGGCTCGACATTGTCGGCTGCGACCTGGTCGAAGTGTCGCCGCCTTTCGACACTTCCGGCAATACGGCACTCACCGCCGCGAATTTGCTATTTGAACTTCTTTGCATCTTGCCCGGGGTGGAGCGGAGAAACTGACATGGCAAGGCGGACCATTCTTTTCGCCTCGAACATCGATGACCCGGCGCCCTGGAAAGCACTCTTCGCCAGGGAACGGCCCGACATCGAGTTTCGGATCTGGCCGGATATGGGCAATCCGCAGGATATCACGCACGCTTTGATCTGGCGCATTCCGAGCGGCGTTTTGGCATCATTGAAGAACTTGAAAGCCATCTTCTCGCTCGGTGCCGGCATCGACCAGATCATTGTCGATCCCGAATTCCCAAAGGATATACCGCTATTTCGGCTGGTGGACGCCGGGCTGCGCGAGCAGATGACGGAATACGCCCTCTACGGTGTCCTTCACTGGCACCGCAGGATGGGCGACTACGCCAGGCAGCAAGGAGCCGCCGAATGGCGGATGCACCCGGCCGTTCATCCCTCCCAACGTTTGGTCGGCGTTATGGGGTTGGGCGTTTTCGGCACCGACATAGCTCGAAAGCTGGCGTCCATGGGCTTTCGAGTCTCGGGGTGGAGCCGCACCCGAAAGATCATCCATGGCGTCGACAGCTTGGTGGGCGAGAAGGAGTTCCGCACCTTCCTGGGCCAGAGCGAAATTCTCATCAACGTTTTGCCCCTTACCAGCGACACGCGTGGCATCCTGTCCTCGGAGCTCTTTGCTCACCTGCCGGGCGGAGGCGCTCTCGTCCATCTTGGAAGAGGGGGACATCTTGTGGAATCCGATTTGGTCGCCGCCTTGGATGAGGGACAGCTCGACTGGGCAATGCTGGACGTGTTCCCCAATGAACCGCTGCCGCGGGATAGCCCGCTTTGGGCGCATCCGAAAGCGTTTGTAACACCGCATGTGGCCGCACAACCGGTGAGCGACGCCGCCGAGCGCCTGATGCTAGA
>NZ_RZRY01000351.1:0-6666 GCF_003998035.1 Mesorhizobium sp. M2A.F.Ca.ET.039.01.1.1
GAGGGACCGCCGATGCCCCTCGAAGGCCCGCGCGGTTTCCTCAAGGTGTTGTGCCACGCGCCAAAGCCTGAGCTGATCGAGCGCGAACTCGGCAGCGACTGGGAAAACCTGCGCAACATGTTCAAGCCATATCCCTGCGGCGTGGTGCTCAACCCCGTTATCGACGCATGCCTTGACCTGCATCGGAAACCTGATTTCTCCGCCGATCTCGTCAGCGACATCACCGTGCGCGGCTGCCCTCTGCTCAAGGCCCGCGCCGACAGGCCCAATGTCACCACGGGCAGGGAAGCGCAGGTCAGCGCGCAGCATGCTGTCGCCGTCGCTCTGTTGCGCGGCACGGCCGGCGCCGCCGATTTCAGCGACGCGGCTGTGAACGATCCTGACGTGAAGGCATTGCGCGCCACGGTGCGTCCGATCGAGACGGACGAAGCCATTCCGGTCGAGGCGGCCTATGTTTCCGTCCGCTGCAGCGATGGGGCGCATTTCGAGGTGCGCGAGCTGGCCGCCACGGGCAGTCCGGCACGGCCGATGACGGACGCCGCGCTGCGCGATAAGTTCGCCACCCTCGCCGAGTACGGCAGCCCGGCGATCGATGCCGGCGCGCTTGCCGATAGCCTGTGCGCGCTTCGCGACGTCAGCGACGTCGGTTCGATCATGCCGCTGGCCCGGCCGAAGGCATAGGCCGCACGCCGTCGTGCCCGACCTCAGCGATTGTGCTGCGGCGGCTTCCAGACATGGGTGGAGATGATGTCCCTCAGTTCCGTGCGCACGGCGCGGAACAGCGGCCGGAATGTCGAGGACATCGGTTTCTGCGACGAGGTCGCGAGGATCAGCTTGCGGGTGATCTGCGGGTCGAACGGCCAGACCTCGATACGGCCGGCTTCGGCAAGCAGGTGCACGGACGCATAGGGCAGGACCGTGTAGCCGCCGCCCTCCTCGACAAGCAGCAGCGTCGACGGCATCGCCTCCAATTCCATCTCGATGCGCGGATAGATGCCGTGTTCGGCGACGATGTTGTCGATCAGCCGGCGCAGACCATGCGGCCGGCTTGGCAGGATCATCGGCAGTTCCGCTAGCACGCCGAGGCCAACCGGACCGCGCGGCAGCAGAGGCTCTGGCAGCGCCGGGCCGATCAGGAAAAGCTCGTCATCGGCGAGCGGCTCGGTCAGCACCGAAGGGTGATTGGGCGAGTTGTAAAGCACCGCAGCGTCGATGCGGCCGGCGATCAGCCACTCCAGGATGTGGCCGCTGAAGCCTTCGATGACCTGCAGGGCGACGTTCGGGAACTCGTTCTTGATCTTCTTGACCAGCGGCACCGTCAGCACCGTCCCGACGGAGGGCGGAACGCCGAGCACCAACCTGCCGCGTGGCGAAGCCCTGAGATTGGATACGGCGTTCTGCGCGAGCCGCATGCGCTCGACGATCTCGTCGGCATGCGATTTCAGGAGCGCTCCGGCTTCGGTCAGCACCACGCCGCGACCGTTGCGGTGGAACAACTCGACGCCGAGCTCTTCCTCGAGCCCGCGGATATGGCGCGTGATCATCGGCTGGGTGACATTAAGGTCGAGGGCGGCCTTCGAGAAGCTGCCCGCCGAGCCGACGGCGATGAATACCTGAAGCTGCTTCGTGTCCAACTCAAACCACCCAACCCGCCGCCGGGCGGTGCCTGCCCGAAGCCTTTCTACGTGCGGAACGGATATTTCACGCCGCGCACGTTCAGGAACACGGCATAGACCGAAGTCGTCGCCGTGATGAAGAGCCGATTGTGCCGCGCGCCGCCAAATGCCACATTCGCCACCATCTCCGGCACCAGGATCTTGCCGATCAATTCACCGGCCGGCGTGTGGCACTGGACGCCGTCCCAAGCGCTGATCCAGAGGTTGCCGGCGATATCAATCCGAAACCCGTCCGGAATGCCCGGCGATATTTCGGCGAACACACGCGAATTTACCAGCCTGTCGCCGGCAACGTCAAACGACCTGACGTGGTGCGGCGCGCTGCGGTCGGTCAGATAACCGGAATCGGCGATGTAGAGCGTCTTCTCGTCGGGCGAGAAGGCAAGGCCGTTGGGCATCGAAAAATCATCGGCGACGACAGCGATGCGGCCGGATTGCGGATCGATGCGGTAGACGCGGCAACCGGGCTGCTCCTGGTCGGCCCGGCGCCCGACATAATCGGAGATGATGCCGTAGTTGGGATCGGTGAACCAGATGCTGCCGTCCGACTTGACCACCACATCGTTCGGCGAGTTGAGCCGCCTTCCCTCGAAGGAGTCCGCGAGCACGGTGATCGAGCCGTCCCATTCGGTACGCACGACACGGCGCTCGCCCTGCATGCAGGTGACAAGCCTGCCTTCGCGGTCGCGGGTGCTGCCGTTCGGATTAGCGACATTGCCGCGGAACAGCGAAACCGCGCCGGTCTCCTCGTCCCAGCGCAGCATGCGGTCGTTGGGAATGTCGCTCCAGACCAACGTGCGCAGGTCGGCGAAATAGACCGGCCCTTCCGCCCAGCGGTTGCCGGTGTGCAGCGTCTCTAGGAAGGCGACCGGATCGATAAGGTCGCCGAAGCGCGGATCGATGATCTCGTAGCAGGACATCGGCTGTCTCGCTTATGGCAGGCGAATGGCGATGGTGTGGATTGGCGGACCGGACGGTGGACCGTGCGACCCGCCAATATTCAGCGCTGGACGAACGGGGCCGGAATGGAGTTCCCGGCATCGATCCAGACGCTCTTTTCCTGGAGATATTCGTAGATGGCGGTGCGGCCGTTCTCGCGGCCAAAGCCCGACTGCTTGTAGCCGCCAAAGGGCGAGAGATAGCTCGTCGCGCGGTACATGTTGACCCACACGATGCCGGCTTCCAGCCGGTCCGGCAGCCGGATGCCGCGGCCTATGTCCTGCGTCCACAATCCGGCGGCGAGGCCATAGATGCTGTCGTTGGCGATGGCAACGGCTTCGTCCTCATCCTCGAACGGAATGATCGAAAGGACCGGGCCGAACACCTCTTCCTGGGCGATGCGCATCGACTGGCTGACATTGCCGAAGATGGTCGGCTCGACGAACCAGCCATCGGCGATCGCCTTGTCCTCCGGCACCTTGCCGCCGAGAAGCTGCTGGGCGCCCTCGTCCCGGGCGATGCCGATATAGTCGAGGACCTTCTTGTGTTGCGGCAGCGTCGTGATTGGCCCGACCTGGGTATCGGGATCGAGCGGGTCGCCGATCCTGGCGGTTTTCGCGAACGCGACCAGCTTTTCGGCCACCTGATCGTAGACGGAGCGCTGCACCAGCGCCCGCGAGCCGGCAATGCAGGTCTGGCCGGTCGCGGCGAAGATGCCCGAGACCAACCCGGGAATCGCGGCCTCCAGCTTGGCGTCGGCGAAGACGATGTTCGCCGACTTGCCGCCGAGCTCCAGCGTCACCTTCTTCAGCCCGCCGGCCGCGGCCTGGTAGACGCGCCGGCCGGTGGCGTCGCCGCCGGTGAAGGCGACCTTCGCCACGCCGGGATGCGTGACCATGCGGTCGCCGATCTCGTGGCCGAAGCCGGTGATGATGTTGACGACTCCCTTCGGGAAGCCGGCCTTCTCGAACAGCCTGCCGAAGAAGAGCGCCGAGACCGACGAGAATTCCGAAGGCTTCCATACGACGGTATTGCCCGCGGCCAGCGCCGGCGCCAGCTTCCAGGTCGCCAGCATCAGCGGCGAGTTCCACGGCGTGATCGCCGCCACGACGCCCAGAGGCTCGAGCTTGGTGTAGTTGAAAACGCCGGGCTTATCGATCGGGATGACGCGTCCCTCGATCTTGTCGGCCAGCCCGCCGAAGAAGCGGAACCATTGCGGGATGTATTTGCATTGCATCCGCATTTCGTTGATGAGCTTGCCGTTGTCCCGCGTCTCCAGAACGGCGAGATTTTCCGCCTCCTCGGCGACGAGGTCGGCAAAGCGCGCCATGATCTGGCCGCGCGCGCTCGCCGTCATCGACCGCCATTCCCCCCGGAAGGCTTGTGACGCGGCCTCCACGGCCGCATCGACATCGGCAACGCCGGCGCGCGGAACAAGCGCCCAGGCCTTGCCGGTGAAGGGATCGAAGGACTCGAAATACTCGCCCGACGCCGCAGCGGCCCAACGGCCGCCGATCAGCATGGCAAGCTTGTCCTCGGCGAGCGGCGGACGCTGGATCATGCCCCGATTTCCTGCAGGGCCTCGCGGGCGTTGCGGAAGGCGTCGACGCCGGCCGGCACGCCGGCATAGATGGCGACCTGCAGCAGCACCTCGCGGATCTCGTCCTTGGTGACGCCGTTGCGGATCGCGCCCTTGACGTGCATCTTCAACTCGTGCGGCCGGTTGAGGGAAGCCAGCATCGCCAGGTTCAGCATGCTGCGCGTCTTGCGGTCGAGCGTCTCGCGGCCCCATACGGCGCCCCAGCAATATTCGGTCACCAGCTCCTGCATCGGCCGGTTGAAATCGTCGGCGCTGGCGAAAGACTTCTCCACAAACTCGGCTCCGAGCACCGCCTTGCGGATTTCGAAGCCCTTGTCGAACATGTCCTTACCCATCGGGTTATTCCTTTCTGCTTAGGACGGATCAGAGGCCGGGTGTCGGCCGGTATTTGCGACCGCGCGCCAGCACGTGGCCAAGCGAGCCGTCGGTGAGGTAGATCTGGGTGGCCTTGGAATCGTACTGCACGCTTTCCTGGCCGGGATAGCCGAGCAGCTCGCGCACGCGCGGGTTCATGTAGTAAGTGCAAATCGCGATCGTCGTGACGGCAGAGAAGGCGGCGCCGTCTTCCTTGTTCAGCCTTTCGAGATGCGCTTCCGCGCTCAATGAGGGATCGGCGTCGAGCGCACGATAAAATCCTTCCTTGAGATCGACGCGAAAATCGAGCGCCTGTTCGGCATCGGCGAAGCTGCAGACGGAACCGAACGCCGGCATTGTGCCGTGGGCCGGGATGAGGAAGTCCGCAAGAGCGAGGAACGTCTTGTCTTTGCTCATCTCAGGCGACCTTCTGGTTGCGACGTTTCGCAATCATGCGACGTGTGTTGCGCAACGCCACCGCCATGATCGTCGCAGTCGGGTTTGTCGCCCCCGAGGTCGGGAAGGTCGAGGCGTCCATGATGTAGAGATTGGGCACGTCATGGCAGGCACCCCACTGGTCAACCACCGAGCGCTTGGGGTCGTCGCCCATGACGGTCGTGCCGATCAGGTGCCAGCCGGACTCGCGCACCGGCGTGGAAACGAGCGTCTCGATGGCGCCGGCGGCGCGCACCGATTCCAGGCAGCGGTCGATGTTGAACTGGAGTAGGCGGTTCGAGTTCTCGTTGACCTTGTAGATGATCTGCGGCGCCGGCAGGCCGTCGGAGTCGACGAGATCCTTCGACAGCACCACCTGGTTCTCCTCTTCCGGCAGGTCCTCGCCGACAATGCCCCAGATCAGCGAATGACCGAAGCGGCGGGCGACATTCTCGTGCAGGTTGGCGCCCCAGAAATCCTGGAAGCGGCCTTCCTCGGCGACATAGACCTTGGAGCCGATAGCGCCCGAGACGCCGACCGGACCGCCCGATGGCATGCAGTTCCATTTCGATCCACGCACAAAGCCGCGCCGCTCGTCGGTCTCGTAGAATTCGAGCGAATAGACCTGCTGCCCGAACGGGCCGCGCCAGGAGTCCAACGGATCCGCGTAGGAGGCAAGGATGCTGGCGAAGGGATGCATCATCAGCCGCTTGCCGACCATGCCCGAAGAGTTGGCCAGTCCGTCCGGGTGTTTCGCTCCGCCCGACATCAACAGCAGCCGCGGCGTGCCGACGCCATTGGCGCAGAGGATGACGACCTTGGCGCGCTGGCGCCGGTCGCGGCCATTGGCGTCGACATAGACGACGCCGGTGGCGAGCCCCTGCTCGTTGGTCTCGACCTCCTTGACGCGGGCACGCGTGACAAGCCGGGCGCCGGCCTTCAGCGCAAGCGGCCAGTGCGAACGGTCGGTGGTCGACTTCGCGCCTTCGGGGCAACCGGTGAGACAGGTGCCGCGCCGCACGCAGGCGTTCAACTCGCCGAATTTTTCGGACGGTATCGCATTACTGCCCGGCCACCAGTGCCAGCCCATGCGCTCCATGCCGAGCGCGCCGCGCAGACCGACGGAGCCTATCGGCAGCGCCGGGAAAGGATATGGTCCCCGTGGCGGAAATGCCGGGTCGCCGGCAAGGCCAGACACGCCGACCTCGCGCTCGATCTCGAGCTGGTAGGGCAGCAGATCCTCATGAGAGAAGGGCCAGTCTTCGGCCACCCCGTCGAGCGAGCGGACGCGGAAATCCGAGGGTAGGAAATGCATCCATTGCGCACCGTAGAGAGTGGCACTGCCGCCGACGCCGGCAAACATCAGCGGATTGATGTCCGTGGTCGAGGTGTCGACCGGATAGTCGTTCGGGTTGTCGCGCACATTGGGGTTGGGGTGCCAGAGCTTGGTGCTGACCAGCTCGTGCTCCGGCCGCGCCCCGGTGTAGTCGTTATATTCGGGCCACTCGCCCTGCTCCAGTACGACCACCGAAAGACCGGCCCGGGCGAGATGGAGCGCCGCGACCGAGCCGGAAGGCCCGGCGCCGACGATGGCGACATCCACTTCCTCGTCGCGCCGCGCTCGGGCGCCGCGTTCGCTCAGGCTCTCGACATTCATTTGCT
>NZ_RZRY01000352.1:0-6663 GCF_003998035.1 Mesorhizobium sp. M2A.F.Ca.ET.039.01.1.1
GAGGAGACACCGCCCGACAAGGGACAGCCACGTTCAGGTGTTGACGCCGAGCTCCACCAGGCGTTCGACGCAGGATTCCTCGGCCTGGTCGAGCTCGGCCAACGTCTCTTCCAGGTCGCGCCGCTTCTGGCGCAGATCCTCGCGCTTTTCCTCGATACGCCGGATCATCAGCTTTAGCTGGCCGACCTCGCCGGGCGGCTCCTTGTACATCTGGATGATCTCGCGGATCTCGTTGATCGAGAAGCCGAGCCTTTTTCCCCGCATGATCTGACGGATGAGATGCCGGTCGGACGGCCGGAATAGCCGCGTGCGGCCGCGTCTCACCGGCTGCACCAGCCCTTCGTCCTCGTAAAAACGCAACGTCCGCGTCGACACGTCGAACTCCCGTGTCAGCTCGGTGATCGTGTAATATTCCCGCATTCCCACTCCCAAGCCAAGGCATCGCCACGTTCAGCGTCGCCCTTCCCTACTGTGATACCCATGCAGCGCCGGAATCGGCACCTGACCCCGCGGCAGCCTCGCACGGCATTTACGTAAAAGTCAATTGAAGCGACTTTCGCCAAAGGACTGTCGAGATTCAGGTCAGGCCGAGTCGAAAATGGTGGTTTCTGAGAACCGGAGCGGAGCGTACTTGAAGTACGTGAGCACCGGAAGCGCAAGAGACCGCCATTTGCAGGCCGGCCTCACCTGAATATCGACTGTCCTAGGGCACTCTAAACCACCACGTCGCCAACCCCAGAAAGGCGAAGAAGCCGACACAGTCGGTGACGGTGGTGACGAAGACGGCCGAGGCAACCGCCGGATCGATCTTGAAACGATCAAGCACCAGCGGGATCAGGATGCCCGCAAGTGCCGCGGCGAACATGTTGATGATCATCGCCGCCGCGATGATGCCGCCCAGATTGGGGTCGCGGAACCAGAATCCGGCGACCATGCCGATCAGCACCGCGAACACCACGCCGTTGATGAAACCGACGCCGAGCTCGCGGCGAATGATGCGCGCGGAATTGTAGATATCGAGGTCCCTGGTCGCCAGCGCCCGCACGGTGACGGTCATGGTCTGCGAGCCGGCATTGCCGCCCATGCCGGCGACGATCGGCATTAGCACGGCAAGCGCCACGATATGCTCGATCGTGCGGTCGAACAGGCCGATCACCGACGCGGCGAGGAAGGCGGTCAGCAGATTGACCAGCAGCCAGGGCACGCGCGAGCGCGAGGTAGCGAGCACGGTGTCGGACAGTTCTTCGTCGCCGACGCCGCCCATGCGCAGAAGGTCTTCTTCCGCCTCCTCCTGGATGACGTCGACCACGTCGTCGATGGTGAGCACGCCGACCAGCCGCCCGTTCTCGTCGACCACGGCGGCGGAGAGCAAATTATATTGCTCGAACTCGCGGGCCGCCTCTTCCTGGTCCATCGTGGCCGGGATCGCGTGCAGCGTCTCATGCATGACCTCCTCGACCTTGACCGCGCGCCTGGTGCGCAGGATCTGATCGAGGTCGATGGCGCCGAGCAGCTTGAAGCTCGGATCGATGACGAAGATCTGGCTGAAGCGCTCGGGCAGGTTCTTGTCCTCGCGCATGTAGTCGATGGTCTGGCCGATCGTCCAGAACGGCGGCACGGCGACGAACTCGGTCTGCATGCGCCGGCCGGCCGTCTCTTCCGGATAGTCGAGCGCGCGGCGCAGCCTGATGCGCTCGGTGAAGGGCAGCTGCGACAGGATCTCGTCCTGGTCTTCCTTCTCGAGGTCCTCGAGAATGTAGACGGCGTCATCGGAATCGAGCTCCTGCACCGCCTGCGCGATCTGCGCGTTGGGCAAATTGTCGACGATGTCGAGGCGGATCGCCTCGTCGACCTCGGTCAGCGCGGAGAAGTCGAAATCGGAGCCAAGCAACTCGACCAGCGCGCGGCGCTGTTCGGGATGAAGCGCCTCCAGCACGTCACCGAGTTCCGACTGGTGCAGGTCGTCGACTTCGCGCTTGAGGGTGATCGTGTCGCGGTCGGCGATCGCCGCGCCGATCTGGGCAAGGAAGGAGGCGCGCACGGCACCGTCCTCGCCATAGATGTCGGCGTGATGCTCCTCGGCGGGCGCGACGTCGGTCGTCTGTCTGTCCTGGCCTTCCACCAGCGCCTCCCGCATCGAGGAATCTCGAAATGAGGTCTAGCGCATGACCCCGCAAACCGGAAATCGCTTTCGGAGAAATCCCAGACCTTTGCAGCAGATAGCGCGGCTACAGGATTCGTCTTGATAAGATGTCGCGCTAGAGCCCGGAATAGCCGAAGAAATATCGCGGCAATCCTGCTCACGGAATCGCTTACCTACCCCATGTCGCCGCTGTGACAATACCTCCAGCCGACGCGACAGCGCATGTCGCTGGGGATAGAGCACCCCTTCCCCGTTGAGGCAGAATTGTCATGACAGGGTCCGAAGAGGCCGACGAATGGGTGGAATCGAAAAGGTGAGCGGCAGGCCTTGAACCTCGCGTCGCGGAAAACGGAAGAAACAGCTGGCGGGCAGCGCGTTCGCGTGGTCGTCGCCGAACGCAATCCTTTCGTCGTTTCGGCGCTGCGCGAAATGCTGGAATGCGACGGCCGCTTCGATCTGCTCGGTGTTGTGCACAGCGGCGCGCAATTCCTGGATATGGCCACTGCCACACAGTTCGATGTCGCCGTCGTCGGCTGGAAGCTCGCCGACATGGACGGCGCCGACGTGCTGACGGAAGTTCAGAGCCGCGAGCTTGGCGTGCGCATCACGATCTTTTCCAACGACCATGACATCGGCATCCTGAAGCAATGCGTGCGCCTCGGCGCTCAAGGCTATTGCTTCCAGTTCGACGAGGCGCCGGTGATCTTCGAGACGATCCTGGCGGTCGCGCATGGCCGCATCTGCATTCCCTATATCGACATCAACAAGGTCAACGACACGCCCTTGTCCCGGCTCACCGTGCGCGAGCGGGAACTGCTGGCGGTGCTGTCCGACGGCTGGACCAATTTGCAGATCGCCACGCGTACAGGGATTTCCGAGAACACGGTGAAATACCACCTGAAGAATCTCTACGACAAGCTGGACGTGCGCAATCGCGCCATGGCCGTCGCACTCTATTCCAGCGAGAAACAACGCACGTCCAAATCGCCTGTCGGGTAGGCCGATCGGGTAGGCCAGACGGGTAGGTCCATCCCACCCGCAAGGGCCAACAACCTACCCGGCAAGGTGTTGTTGGCGAGCCTCGCCAGGACGAAACTTCCTCCACAATCAAAAACGATCGGAGGAATTTCGCATGGCTGGGTTCACGCATCTTTTCATCCCGGGGCCCACCAACATTCCGGAGCAGGTCCGGCAGGCCATGAACCTGCCGATGGAGGATATGCGCGCCGCCTCCTTCCCCAGCCTGACGCTGCCGCTGTTCGAGGACATCAGACGAGTCTTCAAGAACGAGACCGGCCGCGTCTTCATCTATCCGTCCTCCGGCACTGGCGCCTGGGAAGCGGCGATGACCAACGTGCTCAGCCCCGGTGACAAGGTGCTGATGTCGCGCTTCGGCCAGTTCTCGCATCTGTGGGTCGACATGGCCGAGCGCCTCGGCTTCGAGGTCGATGTCATCGATTGCGAGTGGGGCACCGGTGTTCCGCTCGACCTCTATGCGGAGCGGCTGAAGGCCGACAAGGCGCATCGCATCAAGGCAGTGTTCTGCACGCAGAACGAGACAGCGACCGGCGTCACCAGCGACGTTGCCGGCTGCCGCGCCTCGCTCGATGCGGCGAACCACCCAGCGCTGCTTTTCGTCGACGGCGTCTCCTCGATCGGCTCGATCGATTTCCGTCAGGAGGAATGGGGCGTCGACTGCGCCGTCAGCGGTTCGCAGAAGGGCTTCATGCTGCCGGCCGGCCTCGGCTTCCTGTCGGTCAGCCAGAAGGCACTTGCGGCTTCGCGGATCGCCACGCACCGGCACTGCTACTTCTCCTTCGAGGACATGATCCGCACCAACGACGCGGGCTATTTCCCCTACACGCCGGCGACGCAGCTGCTGCGCGGCCTGCGCGCTTCGCTCGACCTCATCGCCGAGGAGGGGCTGGAGAACATCTTCGCCCGCCACCATCGGCTGGCCGAAGGCGTGCGCAAGGCGGTCGACGCCTGGGGCCTGAAGCTCTGCGCCAAGGCGCCGCAATGGCACTCCGACACGGTCAGCGCCATCCTGGTGCCGGAGGGCATCGACAGCGCCAACGTCGTCAAACGCGCCTACAGCGCCTACCAGACATCGCTTGGCGGCGGCCTCAACAAGGTTGCCGGCAAGGTCTTCCGCATCGGCCATCTCGGCTGGCTGAACGAGGTGATGGTGCTGGCCTCGCTGTCGGCGGCCGAAATGACGCTGCTCGATTGCGGCGTGCGCCTGGCGCCGGGCTCGGGCGTCGCCGCGGCGATCGAGCACTTCCGCCGCACGGCCGAAATGCCAGTCGCCAAGGCGGCATAAGGGGCGCGCCATGAGCCACACCATCAACCACCTGAAGAAACTCAGGCTCCAGCGCAGCGAGCTGGCCGTTCCGGGCTCCAGCCCGGAGATGATCGACAAGGCGGCGAACAGCGCCGCCGACTTCGTCTTTCTCGACATCGAGGATGCGGTGGCGCCGCCCGACAAGGAGCGCGCCCGCAAGAACATCATCCAGGCGCTGAACGACATCGACTGGCGCGCCAAGGGCAAGACCGTCTCGGTGCGCATCAACGGCCTCGACACCCATTACATGTACCGCGACGTCGTCGACGTCATGGAACAGGCCGGCGACAAGCTGGACACCATTCTGGTGCCGAAGGTCGGCGTGCCCGCCGACCTCTATATGGTCGAGGCCATGGTCAACCAGATCGAGATGGCCAAGGGCTTCAAGACCCGCGTCGGCCTGGAAGCGCTGATCGAGACGGCGCTCGGCATGGCCAATGTCGAGGCGATCGCCGCCACGCCGGGGCGGCTGGAGGCGATGCATTTCGGCGTCGCAGACTATGCCGCGAGCAACAAGGCGCGGACCGTCAACATCGGCGGCCTCAACCCCGACTATCCCGGCGATCAGTGGCATTTCGCGCTGTCGCGCATGACGGTCGCTTGCCGCGCCTATGGCCTGCGCGCCATCGACGGGCCGTTCGGCGATTTCTCCGATCCCGGAGGCTACAAGGCGGCCGCAAGGCGCGCCGCCGCGCTCGGCATTGAAGGCAAATGGGCAATCCACCCTTCGCAGATCGCTTTGGCCAACGACGTGTTTTCGCCGCCGGAGAAAGAGGTCACCCGCGCCCGCCGCATCCTCGAGGTGCTGAAGGAGGCGGAGGCGCTGGGCAAGGGCGCAGCCGCGCTCGACGGCAAGATGATCGACGCCGCGTCGGAACGCATGGCGCGCAATGTGCTGGTGGTCAACGAAGCGATCGAGCGCGCCGGCCAGGTTCACGCCGCGCAGTAAAAAAAAACTGGGAGGACAAGATGGACATCCACGAATACCAGGCCAAGGAACTGCTTGCCCGCCACGGCGTGCATGTGCCGCGCGGCGGCCTCGCCTACAGCCCCGAGCAGGCGACCTACCGCGCGCGCGAGATCGGCGGCTCGAAATGGGTGCTAAAGGCGCAGGTTCATTCCGGCGCGCGCGGCAAAGTCGGCGGGATAAAACTCTGCTCGAATGACGAGGAGATCTCCAACGCCGCGGAAGCCATGCTCGGACGCAAGCTGGTGACGCAGCAGACCGGCCCGCGCGGCAAGCTGATCTCGCGCCTCTATCTGGAGGAAGCCGTCGACATCGCGCAGGAGCTCTATCTCGGCTTTGTGCTCGACCGGAAGGAAGAGCGCGTCATGATCGTGGCGTCGGCAGCCGGTGGCATGGAGATCGAGGACATCTCCGAAAAGCAGCCGGATTCCATCATCCGCGCCACCGTCGATCCCGGTGTCGGCATGCAGGGTTTTCAGGCGCGCGAGATCGCCTTCGGCCTCGGGCTCGAAAGCGGCCTGATCGGCAAGGCGACGGAAACCATCCTCGGCTGCTACCAGGTGTTCCGCGACTACGACGCCTCGATGCTGGAGATCAATCCGCTGGTGGTGACGCGCGACGGCAGCCTGGTCGCGCTCGACGCGAAGATGTCGTTCGACGAGAACGCGCTGTTCCGCCGCCCGGAAATCTCCGAGCTGCGCGACAAAAGCCAGGAAGACCCGCGCGAGACCTTCGCCAGCGACCGCGGCCTCTCCTATGTCGGTCTGGACGGCAATATCGGCTGCATCATCAACGGCGCTGGCCTCGCCATGGCGACGATGGACATGATCAAGATCGCCGGCGGCGAGCCGGCCAACTTCCTCGACATCGGCGGCGGCGCCTCGCCGGAGCGCGTGGCAAAATCCTTCCGCGCCGTGCTCGGCGACAAACAAGTCGAGACCATCCTGGTCAACATCTTTGCCGGCATCAACCGCTGCGACTGGGTGGCCGAAGGCGTCATCAAGGCGATCCGCGAGGTCGGCGTCGACGTGCCGTTGGTGGTGCGCCTTTCCGGCACCAAGGTCGAGGAAGGGCGCAAGATCCTGGCCGACTCCGGCGAGGCGGTGATCGTCGCCGACACGCTGGCCGAGGCCGCCGAAAAGGCAGTCGCCGCCTGGCGCGAAGCCACCAAGAACAAGAAAGCAGCCTGAGGGAGGTCGAGAAAATGGC
>NZ_RZRY01000353.1:0-6649 GCF_003998035.1 Mesorhizobium sp. M2A.F.Ca.ET.039.01.1.1
GCCCAGGAAGGACAGCGTCATGGCAACGATCGAGGCGATGGCGAGCGCTGCCAGCGGCGGCAGGGCCGGCAGAGCGAGCAGGACGGCGCAGTAGACCAGATAGTTGACGATGCTGGTGGCGATGCCGACGCCGCCATAGCGGGCGCCTTCCTCAGCGATGCTCCGGCTCGACGGCGCGAAGGTCACATGGCGGTTGATCTGCCACGTGACGCAGAGCGCGAAGCCGATCGACAGCACGCGCGCCGAAAGCGCGCCAAGCGGCGTGGCGGCAAGCAGCAGCCAGAGCGCCGCCGCATCCGCGGCGAAGCCGATGCCGCCGGCAAGAGTGAAGCGGAAGAGGCGGCCCACTATGCCGCCCCCTATGCCGCCCTTGGGGCCTTGCCCGGCTCGCTTTTCGGCGAGGCCTGTGCCGGTACCCCGCGCTCCGCCCGGGCTGAGGAAATCGACAGGTAGAAGATGCGCTTCTGCTCGGCGCGGCCGCGCGAGACCGAATCGAGGATCAGCCCGGTCATCATCGAGAGCATGGCCAGAAGCAGCATGCCGATCGACAGCACCCAGGTCGGCATCCGCGGCACGAGCCCTGTCTCGGCGAATTCGATGACCACCGGGATCATCAGGCCGATGCTCGCCGCCAGAAAGAACAGCGCGAAGGTGCCGAAGAAGCGCAGCGGCTGCGTCTCCTTCACCAGCATGGCGAACATCCACAGGATCCTGGCGCCGTCGCGGAAGGTCGACAGTTTCGACGACGAGCCTTCCGGGCGGCGGCCGTAATCCAGCGCCATCTCGCTCACCGGCAGCTTCAGCTGCGAGGCATGCACCGACATCTCGGTCTCGATCTCGAAGCCGCCGGACACGGCCGGGAAGCTTTTGACGAAGCGGCGCGAAAACACCCGGTAGCCGGAGAAGATGTCGGTGAAATCGGTCCCGAACAGGCCTTTGTAGAGCCGGTTGAAGATGTGGTTGCCGAAGGCGTGGCCGTTGCGGCCGGCATCGTCGGTCACGCCGCGCCTGGTGCCCACCACCATGTCCGAGCGCTCGGTCTGCAGCACGTTGATCAGCTGCGGCGAGTCTTCCGGCGCATAGGTGCCGTCGCCGTCGGCCATCACATAGATGTCGGCATCGATGTCGGCGAACATGCGCCGCACCACATTGCCCTTGCCCTGGCGCGGCTCGCGCACGACGATGGCGCCGGCTGCGCGGGCCTTCAGCGCCGTGAGGTCCTTGGAATTGTTGTCGTAGACATAGATCGCGGCCGACGGCAGGGTCTCGCGGAAGCGCCGCACGACCTCGCCGATCGTGAGCTCCTCATTGTAGCAAGGCAGGAGCACGGCGATGACCGGCTCGTGGCGGACTGCATGCGGCATGTCTGTCTCCGGGCGCCCGACCAGCCTCCGGCCGGCCTGATGCCGGTCCCGTCGAGCCGTTTTACTATTTATTGAAGCCGTTAAGGCTAGGTTTAAACCGATCCTCTCCCGTCAAAGGTCACGGCATGGGCACAGCCGAGAACGGCGCCGCCGCGTGGAAATCCGACCTCGTGCTGGCACTGCTTGCCGCCCTGCTCGCGCTCGCCGCCGATGCGTGGACCGGCTTTGGCCAACTGACTGATGCCGGCGGCGACAACGACAATCTGCTGCGCCTCGTCGAGGTCCGCGACCTGCTTGCCGGTCAGGGCTGGTTCGACCTTCACCAGTATCGCATGGGGCTGGAAGGCGGCTTCGTCATGCACTGGTCCAGGCTGGTGGATGCGCCGATCGCCGCGATCGTGCTTGCCGCCTCGGCGCTGACCGGCAGCAGGCCGCTTGCCGAGGACGTGGCGCAGGTGCTGTGGCCGGCGCTGCTCTTCTGGTCGACCCTGTTCTTCACCGCTCGCGCCGCGCGCAGCTTCGGCGGCGCCGGCGCGGCGCTGCCCGCCATCCTGGTCGGCGGCGCCGGCTATTATTTTCTCGGCATTTATGACCCCGGCGCGCTCGATCACCACAACGTCCAGCTGATGCTCACCATGGCGAGCCTCGCTTTGCTGCTCGAGGCGCCTGCCTGGCGCTGGGCCGCGCTGTTGTCCGGCCTCTCCGCGGCGCTGACGCTCGCCGTCGGCATGGAAACCGTGCCCTATGTCGCCACCATCGGGGTCTGCGTGTCGCTGCTGTTCGTCGCCGATCCGAGCGGCGAGCGGACAATCGCCCGCGATTTTGGCCTCGGCTTCGCCGGCGTCGGGGCGCTTGTCTTCGTCGCCACCATCCCGCCCTCCGCCTGGGGCGTGGCTGAGTGCGATGCCTTCTCCGTCGCGCAGTTCGTCGTCGCCGCCATCGCCGGCGTCGGGCTGGCGGCGATCGCCTTGGTCGAGCCCGCCGCCGGCAGCCGGCAGCGCGGGCTGGCGTTGCTTGCCGCGCTGGGCGTCGTCCTCGGCGCGGTCGTGGCGGCGCTGTTCCCGCAATGCCTCTCGGCGCCCTATGCCAATCTCGACCCGCGCCTGAAGGAACTGTGGCTCGACCATATCGACGAGGCCCAGTCGCTGTTCACGCAGCTCGTCCATGATCCGGCGCGCGTTGCGGCGCGTTATGCGACGCCGCTGGTCGCGATCATCCTGATGGCGTTGCGCTTCCGCCGTGGCGGCTGGCGGCGGCAGGACAGCCTCGTCGCGGCGCTGCTCGCCGTCTCCTTCGTGGTCGGCGCCTGGCAGCTGCGCGGCACCACCTTCTCGATCGCCTTCGCGGTCATTCCGCTGTCGGCCTGGATCGCGAAATGGCGGGCGCGGGCGGAAGCCGGCTCTTCGCCCGGCGTGGCGCTGCGCCTCGCGGCCGTCTGGCTGGTCTCGATCAACCCGGTCTGGACCGGCGTTGCCGCCGCCGCCTCGGTGGCGTTCGAAAAAAGGACCGGCTGTCGCCGACCGCGGCGCGATGGACAAGGCCTGCCAGAAGAAGGCCACCTTCGCGCCGCTTGGCGGCATGACCGGCACGACCGTGCTTGCGATCTCCAATCTCGGCGCGCCGATCCTCGTCTATAGCGGCCACAAGGTCTTCGCTGGCCCCTATCATCGCAACGTCGCCGGCAATCTCCTGGCGCTGGACGCCTTTCTCGGCTCGGCCGATGACGCGCGGCGGATCGTCGAGGCGCATCGTGTCGGCCTCGTCGCCATCTGCCCCGGCAATGGCGAGAGCCGGACCCTGACCCAAAAGGCGCCACAGGGCTTCCTGGCCGGGCTGCTGCGCGGCAGCGTGCCGGACTGGCTCGAGCCGGTCAGCGAGACCAAGGGCAGCCCGATCGAGCTCTATCGCGTCAGACAAGCCGGTTAAACGAAAGCGCAAGCGGCGGGCGCGATCGCACGGCCGGAAGCGAATCTGGAAAGAGTATTCGACATCTATATTAGAAGTTTCGAATGAAAGAATATTTTGGAGCGGATCGGAAGTCCTTGTCCAAGGCTGAACCGTTGCCGGCGGCGCAAGCAACTCCTGGACGAAGGAAAATCGATTTTCCGATACTTTTCCTAAACGCTTTGGTGCCAGTCTGATGAGAAATACCGACATCAGAACAGGGACATGATGCAAACGACGTTTGGCACCGGTCAGCCAGGCAAGGAAAACACGGATCTGGCCTTCACGGATTCGTTGACCGGGCTCGGCAACCATCGTCGCTTCTTCGACAAGGTCGATCGCCTGATCAGCGACCGCGCCGACGATCCCGCGCCCTTCACCGTCGGCATCCTCGACCTCGACGGCTTCAAGCCGATCAACGACCTGTTCGGCCACAAGGCCGGCGACGACATCCTGATCCAAGTGGCGATGCGCCTGCGCGCCTCGATGGATGGCTATTCCACCGTCTGCCGAATCGGCGCCGACGAGTTCGCCTATCTCTACCCGATGGTGTTCTCCGAGGAGCAGGCGGCCGAGAAGTCGCGCATGCTGATCGAGATATTGTCGGCGCCCTATGACGTCGGCGAGCGCACCGCGAGGCTCTCGGCCTCGGTCGGCTGCTCGCTCTTCTATTCCGGCGACGAGACCACCGAGATCCTGATCAACAAGGCCGAGACCGCGCTTTATCACGCCAAGCGCTCGGGCCGCGGCCGCGTCGTCGTCTACACGCGCGAGATGGAGGAGGCGGCCAAGCGCGTTACCCGCATCGAGCAGGCGCTGCGCCGCGCCGTCTCGGCCGGCGAGGTGGAGCCGCATTTCCAGCCCATCGTCGATTTGAACAGCCGCCGCACCATCGGCTTCGAGACCCTGGCGCGCTGGACCGACCGCGACCTCGGCGTCGTGCCGCCATCCGTCTTCATCCCGATCGCCGAAGAACGCGGCATCATCGGTCCGCTGTCGCAGCTGGTGCTGCGCAAGGCGACGGAAGCGGCTCGCAGCTGGCCCAAGGATCTGTTCCTGTCCTTCAACCTGTCGCCCTCGCAGCTTGTCGACCAGAACACCGGCCTGCATATCCTGGCCATCCTCGAGCGCACCGGCTTCGACCCGCGCCGCCTGGAGATCGAGATCACCGAGACCGGCCTGATGAACGATCCGGCCTCGGCCGAGAAGATCGTCGAGGACCTGCGCCGCGTCGGCATCCGCGTCTCGCTCGACGATTTCGGCACCGGCCAGTCCTCGCTCGGCCGCCTGCGCGAGTTCCATTTCGATAAGCTCAAGATCGACCGCGCCTTCGTCTCCTCCATTCTCGACGACCGGCCCTCGGAGCACATCATCCGAGCGATCCTGGCCATGTGCGAGGGGCTCGGCATGGATGTCGTCGCCGAAGGCATCGAGGACGAGGCGCAGGCCGACCGCCTCGTCCAGTTCGGCTGCGCCGGCGGCCAGGGCTATCTGTTCGGCAAGCCGGCCGATGCCGACGCCACGCTCGGCTATCTGCGCGATTCCTATCGCGGCGCGCTGCATGCCAAGGCAATCTGACAACAGCTTTGGGAATCGCATAGGGCGGCGCTAGCCCCCTCATCCGGCCGCTTCGCGGCCACCTTCTCCCCATCGGGGAGAAGAGACTGGCGCCGACGCCGGCAATCTCCTCTCCCCTCGGGGAGAGGTCAGCCGAGCGAAGCGGAGGCTGGGTGAGGGGGAGTGCCGCATTTGTCGGACATAAGCTGCCGAATCCGCCTTTTCGCCCTTGCCCCCCGGCCCGGCGTGGCTAGGATGCGCGCCGGCCAAAGGGAGAAGAAATCATGATGCCATCGGCACGCTTTGCCGACCTCGACGGCGCCTCGGTGCTGATCACCGGCGGCGGCTCCGGCATCGGCGCGGCGCTGACCGAAGGTTTCATGCGGCAGAACGCGAAAGTCGCCTTCATCGACATCGCCGAGAGGCCAAGCACGGCCCTCGCCGACCGGCTGGAGAAGGAGCTCGGCCGCCGCCCGCTCTATCTCAAGGCCGACCTGCGCGACATCGCGGCGCTGCGCGCCGCCGCGGCCAAGGCGGCCGAAGCGCATGGCGACGTGACCGTTTTGGTCAACAACGCCGCGCTCGACGATCGCCACGCCGTGGAAAACGTCACGGTCGAGTTCTGGGACAACAATCTCGCCATCAACCTGCGGCCGCATTTCTTCACTGCGCAGGCCGTGGCGCCCGGCATGAAACGCGCCGGCGGCGGCTCGATCATCAACTTCACCTCCACCTCCTATCTGATCAACCATCCCGACATGCCGGCCTACACCGCGGCCAAGGCGGGCATACTCGGCCTGACGAAAGGCCTCGCCGGCAAGCTCGGCGCCGACCGCATCCGCGTCAACGCGGTGGCGCCAGGCTGGGTCATCACCGAGCGCCAGCGCGAGCTCTGGGTCACCGACGAGGGCCTCGCCGCCCATGTCGCCAAGCAATGCATCAAGGACGTGATGCAGCCCGACGACATGGTCGGCACGGTGCTATTCCTGGCATCCGACGCCTCGCGCATGCTGACCGCCCAGATGCTGATCGTCGACGGAGGCTTCCTGTGAGCGCGACACCGGCAGTCGCCGCGCTCGACTGGGGCACGACCAGGCTGCGGGCCTGGCTGCTCGACAATACCGGCAACGTGCTTGCCGAGCGGCGCGGCGACGACGGGCTGATCACCGCTCGCGAAAAAGGTTTTGCCAAGGTGCTGGAAGGCCATCTGGCAGCCATGGGCGCGTCGGAGGCGCTGCCGGTCGTCATCTGCGGCATGGCCGGCTCGCGGCAGGGCTGGATCGAGGCGCCCTATCTCACCGTGCCGGCGCCGATCGGCGCGATTCTGCGCGGCGCCGCGCGCATCGAGGGCTCGCGCCGCGACATCCGCATCGTGCCCGGCCTCGCGCAGCGGCTGGCCGACGCGCCGGATGTCATGCGCGGCGAAGAGACCCAGCTTGCCGGCGCCGGTTTGCCGGCAAAGGGAAGGCATCTCGTCTGCATGCCCGGCACCCATTCGAAATGGGTCGCGGTCGAGCACGGCGCCGTCGGAGGCTTCGGCACCTGGCCGACCGGCGAATTGTTTTCCGTCTTGGCTACGCACTCGATCCTGAAACATTCGCTGGGCGAGCATCCCGCTCCGGTCGCCGCCGACAGCCCGTTCTTCCGGCAATGGTGCGAGCGGGCCCTGGGCGAGGGCGGCGACGTGACCTCGAAGCTGTTCGCTATCCGCGCCGCCGGGCTTCTGCAGGATTTGAAGCCCGCCGACGCGGCGGCATGCCTGTCCGGACTGCTGATCGGCGGCG
>NZ_RZRY01000354.1:0-6643 GCF_003998035.1 Mesorhizobium sp. M2A.F.Ca.ET.039.01.1.1
CAATGGGTCTGGCACCGCAATTGCACTGCAGCAATGCCGGGGTCAATCATCACCCCGACGAAGGGGGGCCTCGCCGCTCCGCAAATGGAGCGGCGGGTTCTTTCAACGGCTGACTTGAAAGCCCCCCAAAATCGCCAAAACCTGGGGCGCTGGGCAACTATGGATCTTCAGAAATTCTTGGTGGGCATGTTCGCGGCGTCATTCATGGTGGCGATCTGGGCTGACATGGAAACTGGTTCCGTCTGGACGGCGCTCGGATGGGCAATGCTGGCCATGGTCATTCTGCAGGTCGGATATTTCGGCTCGTCGTCGGCTTGGTCTATAGACGGGCATCGAAACGCGCCGAGGCGAGCCCGGCGTCGGCAGCCGTAAACGATCTAAACCCTACTAGCTCAGTTTAGCGGCCCAGTTCGTTGGGGTGGGTTCGACCAACCGCCGGGCCTGACCGGCGCGGGGGCAAGCCGGCTGAGCCAATCGTAATATTAGCAATTCTGCAATAGAACCCGAAGTGGACGTTTTCCCCTGTTTTGGGCAGCACAGCGGGCGTGGTCCGCCGGTGAACCGCTCTGACCTAAGCCGCGACCTTCACCGTGGCCGGCGCCTTCTTCAGCGGGATGCGCACCGACACGATGGTGCCGACGCCTTCGGTCGAGCGGATCTTCAGCGCGCCGCCCTGCAGCTCGGCCAGCGAGCGCGAGATGGCGAGGCCAAGGCCTGAGCCGGTGTGGTTCTTGGAGAACTGGTTCTGCACCTGCTCGAACGGCCGCCCGAGCTTGCTCAGCGCATGCTTGGGGATGCCGCAGCCATTGTCCTCGATGGTGAGCAGTAGCGCTCCCGACGTGTTGCGTGCCCGGACCGTGATCTTGCCGCCCTGGCCGGTGAACTTCACTGCATTGGAGAGCAGGTTGATGGCGATCTGCTTGATCGCGCGGCGGTCGGCGTAGACCCGCATCGCATCGGCGATGCGCGTCTCGACATTGATCGACTTTTCCGCCGCCTGCAGCGAGATCACCCGCACCGTCTCCTTGATCAGCGGGCAGAGGTCGATCTCCTCGCGGTCGAGCGAGAACTGGCCGGCCTCGATCTTCGACATGTCGAGGATATCGTTGATGACGCCGAGCAGGTATTTGCCGCTGCCGTTGATGTCGGTCGCGTACTCTTCGTAGCGCTCCGAGCCGAGCGGCCCGAACAGGCCCTGCTGCATCAGCTCGGAGAAGCCGATGATCGCGTTGAGCGGCGTGCGCAGCTCATGCGACATGTTGGCGAGGAATTCCGACTTGGCGCGATTGGCCGCCTCGGCGCGCTCGGTCTCCTTCATATATTTGCGGTTGAGCTCGACCAACTCGCTGGAGCGTTCCTCCTCGGCGCGGCGGGCGAGGCTGAGATCGTGGATCGTCGCCATCAGCCGGCGCTCGCTGTCGACCAGCTTCTCCTGATGCAGCTTGATCTGGGTGATGTCGGAGCCGACCGAGACGATGCCGCCGTCGCGGGTCCTGAGCTCGTTGACCTGCAGCCAGCGGCCGTCGGCAAGCTGGCGCTCCAGGGTGACGCCGCCATGCGGACCGTTGGCGTTGGCGAGCCTGCGCTCGGAGGCGAAGGCCAGCATCCGCTCCTCGAGCGCATCGCGACCGACGCCCGGCACGACGTCGCGGTCCGAGAGCCCATTGTCCTTCTGGAACTTCGAATTGCACATGATCAGCCGCTCGGAGGCATCCCACAGCACGAAGGATTCGTTGATGTTCTCGATCGCGGTTCTCAGCCGCATGTCGGCCGCTTCCGAACGCAGCGCCAGGTGCCGCTGCTCGGTGACGTCGACGGCGATGCCGATCAGCTGGATCTCCGGCGCTTCCGGGTCGATCACCTGGGCACGGGCCCGCATCCACACCCATTGTCCGTCGGCATGGCGCATGCGGAAGACCTGGTCGATATGGTCGATCTCGCGTTCGACGATGCGGTTGGCGAGCTCGAACAGGTCGCCGTCGTCCGGATGGATAATCTCGTCGACCTCTCCGAAGGAGAGCATCGTATCGCAGGGCTCGTAGCCCAGCATGTCGTACATCGAGCGCGACCAGTACATCTTGCCGCGCACCATGTCCCAGTCCCACAGCCCGCAGCGGCCGCGCACCAGCGCCATGTCGATGCGCTGATGCGCCTCGAGATAGATGCGGTCCGCCGCCTGGGCGCGCGCGGCCTGGCCGAAATAGGCATAGAGGATGACGATCAGCACGCCCGCCGTCAGCACGAACAGCGTGACGTTGAGCGACATCGACTTGCGCCAGCTGTCGAACACCGCTTCCTGCGGCACCAGCACGGCGGTCGCGTGCCCGCGGTCCCCGGTGAGGCTGACTGCGGCGAACCAATCCTTTCCGGCGATGCTGACATCCATCACGCCGGCGCGGTCGCCGAACATGAACAGCGGCTGGCCGCCAAGGACCAGACTGTCCAGCGTGCGGCCCTGCCAGCCGGTCGAAAGCGGCGAGACGGCGATGACCTTGAAGTTGCCGTCGGTGATGGCCAGCACATGGGCGCGGCTCATGGCGCCCTGGCGGCTGGTGCTTTCCAGCAGGCTGACGGCGTTGGCGCCCGCAACGTTGGGATCCGCCGTGATCGCCTGCGCCATCTGGCCGGCGGCTAAAGCCAGCACCGCCTTGGCGTCGCGCTCGATCTCGTCATGCTCGTTCATCAGTGACAGGAAGCGCAGCGCCGCGATAACGGCGAGGAAAATAACGATCAGCGCCGGGATCGACCGGCGAAGAAACGGCTCGGCGGCCAACAGCCGCTGATAGGTGGGTTCGGCGATCAGGCGCGCATTGCCGGCAAGTCCATCGCCCCTTGCCTTGCGACGCGCAAAAGCCTTCCCTCCGGGCGCGCCCCACGCGTCCGCCTTGGCCATAAATGGCACTCCCCGATCTGCCGTATACTGGATGATCCGGATACGCCGCACGCCCGAATCGCCATTAAAGAATCAAACGTGATTCGCCTTGTCCAGAGGGCCGGGCGAAAAAGATTAAAAGTTGATTGAAATTTAGCTGATCTCCCCCACGAGGAGGGAGATCGCTAGTCAAGCCAGCGTCCGCTCCACGATATCCCGCAGATCCGCCGACAGGTTCTCTACCTTCGCCATATCGAGCAGCGCCTGCTTGGCCTTGGCCTGGCGTCCGGGCTCCAGCGAGCGCCAGGAGCGCAGCGCGGTCGCCAGCCTCGCCGCCACTTGCGGGTTGCGCTTCTCGACCTCCAGCACCGTCTCGGCGAAGAGGCGGTAGCCTTCGCCGTCGGGGCGGTGGAAGCCGGTCTGGTTGGCGCTGGAGAAGGTGCCGATCAGCGAGCGCACGCGGTTCGGATTGGCGATCGAGAAGGCGGGGTGCAGCATCAGCGCGCGCACCTTGTCGACGGTCTTCGCGCCAGGCACGCCGGCCTGGATCTGGAACCATTTGTCGAGCACCAGCGCGTCGCCGCGATAGCGGCCCTCGAAGGCTGCCAGCGCCTCTTCGGCCTCGGCCGTGTCCGAATGGCGATGCGCCAGCACGGCCAGCGCCGCGGCACGGTCTGTCATGTTGGTGGCGGAATTGAAGTGCCGCGCGGCGAGGGCGCCGCCGCCCGGCAGCAGCGAAAGATAATCGAGCAGGATGTTGCGGAGCGCCCTGCGTCCGGCGCTCGCCGCGTCCGGGCTGAACGGACCCTTGTCGGCGAGGCTGTCATAGAGAGCGGAAAAGGCATCGCGATTTGTCCCGGCGATCGCCCGCGCCAGCGCCTCGCGCGCGGCGAAGATGGCGTCGGGGTTGATGCCCTTCCCGATGTCGCGGGCAATGTCGGCTTCACCAGGAAGCGTGAGCGCCAGTGCCCGGTAGGCCGGCTCCAGCGCCTCGTCGCCGGCGATCCTGCCGGCAAGCTCAGCCAGCCGTCCTGCGAAGGCCGGCTCCTTGCCGCCGAGGATCTGGCGGAAGGCGGCGATCAGCGCGTCGGTCAAAAGCGTGTTGAACGCCTGCCAGCGCGCGAAGGGGTCGCTGTCATGCGCCGCCAAGAAGAACTGGTCGTCCGCCTTCTGCTGCACCGAAAGCGTGATTGGCGCCGAGAAGCCGCGGTTGAGCGATACCGACGGCCGCTCCGAAACGCCGGAGAAGCGCACCGTGTGCCGGCGCTTGCGGATATGGATGACGCCGTCATCCACCGTCGCGCCCTCGACGGCCGTCCAGGTGACAGGCTGGCCGCCTGCGCCCACCAGGCCAAAGGCCAAAGGAATGTGCATCAGCCGCTTGCGGCTTTCCGACGGCGTCGGCGGCACCGACTGCTCGATCTCCAGCGTGAACTCCCTGGCCGCCGCATTGTGCGTGGAGCTCACCGTCAGGTTCGGCGTGCCGGCCTGATGGTACCAGAGCGCGAATTGCGCGAGGTCTCTGCCAGAGACGTCCTCGAAGACTTTCAAGAAGTCCTCGATCGTCGCGGCCTCGCCGTCATGCCGCTCGAAATAGAGGTCCATGCCGGCACGGAAGAGTTCCGGCCCGAGGATGGTGCGGATCATGCGCACCACTTCGGAACCTTTCTCGTAGACGGTCGCCGTGTAGAAATTGTTGATCTCGCGGTAGCGCCGCGGCCTGACCGGATGCGCCAGCGGCCCCTGGTCTTCCGGGAATTGATGCGCGCGCAGCGTGCGCACCTCGGCGATGCGCTTCACCGCCCGCGAGCGCTGGTCGGCGGAGTATTCGTGGTCGCGGTAAACGGTCAGCCCTTCCTTTAGGCAGAGCTGGAACCAGTCTCGGCAAGTGATTCTGTTGCCTGTCCAATTGTGGAAATACTCATGCGCGATGATCGCCTCGATATTGGCGAAGTCGGCATCCGTCGCGGTCTCCTCGTCGGCCAGCACATATTTGTCGTTGAAGACGTTGAGGCCCTTGTTCTCCATCGCGCCCATGTTGAAGTCGGACACGGCCACGATGTTGAAGACGTCGAGGTCGTATTCGCGGCCGAAGGCGTCCTCGTCCCATTTCATCGAGCGCTTCAGCGCGTCCATCGCATAGCCGGCAAGCCGCTCCTTGCCGGGCTCGACATAGATGCCGAGCTCGACCTCGCGGCCGGACATGGTGGTGAAGCTGCCCGCCACCCTGCCGAGCGCGCCCGCCACCAGCGCGAAAAGGTAGGAAGGCTTAGGGAAGGGGTCGTGCCAGACCGCGTAGTGCCGGCCATTAGCGAGCGCGCCGCGCTCGACGGGGTTGCCGTTGGAAAGCAGCAGCGGCGCCTCATTGTGCGGGGCTTCGATGCGCACGGTGTAGACCGACAGGATATCGGGTCGGTCGAGGAAATAGGTGATGCGGCGAAAGCCCTCGGCCTCGCATTGCGTGCAATAGACGTTGTTGGAGCGATAAAGGCCCATCAGCGCCTCGTTGCGCGAAGGCGCGATCTCGGTCTCCAGACGAAGCTCGAAACGCTGTGCCGCCGGCAGCTTCAGGATCGTCAGCCGGTCCGGCGTCGCCTCGTAGTCGCCGGCAGCGAGCGCCTGCCCGTCGATGGCTAGGCCAAGCAGCGTCAGCCCATCGCCGTCGAGCACCAGCGGCGCCGCCGGCGCGACGCCCTCGCGCCGTTCGATGGTGAGCAGCGCCGTAACATGGGTCGCGTCCGGCGACAGGCGGAAGTCGAGGCCGGTCCTCGGGATGAGATAGTCGCTGGGGCGATAGTCTTCGAGCTTGAAGACATGGCCGGTATCGGTGCGCATTCCTTGGGCTTTTCCTGTCGATTTCGGTCGGGAGCCAGCGTGGCCGGTCCAGGAATTTTGAGATGCGCGCTCTTTACACGAAACCGTCACGCGACAAAACCGCGGGATAGGGTGTGTTTCGCAATTCCGATTGCACACTTTTCCTGGAGTTGCTCTTAGGCTATTGGGCGGCTTCGTTTTCCGACATTCTGACGAGGCAAGATGACCGTCGATCATGCCGTCGGCCACAGCACGCTGCGCGGCATCACACTGAAAATCGTCTCGGTGACGGTTTTCGTCGGCATGCAGACCTGCATCAAGGCGGCCGGCGACGTGCCTGCCGGGCAGGTCGTCTTCTTCCGTTCCTTCTTCGCCATCTTCCCGATCATCGCCTTCCTGGCCTTCAAGGGCGAGCTCGCCACCGCCTTCACGACCAGGCGGCCGTTCAACCACATCGCGCGCGGCCTTGTCGGCGTCGGCGCCATGGGGCTCGGCTTCTTCGCGCTGACCAGATTGCCGTTGCCCGAGGCGATTACCCTCAACTACGCCCAGCCGCTGCTGGTCGTCGTGTTTTCCTCGATCTTCCTCGGCGAGACGATCCGCGTCTATCGCTGGAGCGCGGTCGTCGTCGGTCTTGCCGGCGTGCTGGTCATCTCCTGGCCCGAACTGACGCTGCTCAATTCCGATCAAGGCCTCGACGACAAGGAGGTGCTTGGCGTTATGGCCGCGCTGATCGCCGCCGCGATCTCGGCGGTCGCCATGCTCCTGGTGCGCAATCTCGTGCAGACGGAGAAGACGGCGACCATAGTGCTGTGGTTCTCGTCCACGGCTTCGGTGTTGTCGCTCTTCACCCTGCCTTTCGGCTGGCAGGTGCTGACGCCGCTTCAGGCGGCACTGCTTGTCTTCGCCGGCTTCTGTGGCGGGCTCGGCCAGATCCTGATGACGGCGGCCTACCGC
>NZ_RZRY01000355.1:0-6634 GCF_003998035.1 Mesorhizobium sp. M2A.F.Ca.ET.039.01.1.1
AACCACCGCCGCATCAAACTGAAACTGAAAGGGCTGAGCCCTGTGCAATACAGGACACAGCCCTTAAATCCACCAGCTCAATGAACCGTCCAACTTTATGGGGTCAGTTCAGCATTCCGGGGCCTTCTCGATTTTGACGAACTAAGCACGCCGCCGGTCAATTTGGTCCACTAGAAACGCGTCGGCCTATTCTACTATCGTAGGTCGGCATCTGGTTTCAGGCGGTCAGGCCCGCAAAAAACGGACGCGGAGCAGTACATGGAAAGTGCTCGGCCATACATTTGCCCTTTGCAACACAGATTCCACGCCGGCCTTGCGTGACTCGAACACGCGACCTCATTATTAGGAAACGCTCGGTCCGCTTCGTTGCCGGCCAACTTTCCATGAAATCCCCTCCCCGCTCATGATCCCGGAGACCTCCTTCCCGACATGTCGGTCAAGCACTGGCCGCCATGGCACGAGAGTGAACTGACGCGATTTCTCGATGACTGCATATTTCCCGCCAGCGAGCTCGACCGATCGGAGTATCTTTCCTTCCAACCGATCTCCAGGTTTCGCTGCAAAATAGGAGAGCCTGAGCTCGTCCGAAAGCTGATCGGCAACGCGGTTCAGCTCACGCTGACGCAGGATCGAAATCATGTTGGCGCGATAGACGATCCGGTCCTGCTCTTCGTGCGCGAGTCCTTGAGCAATGAGCCACTGCCGCCGTTGGATTTGTGCCTCCCGCACCTCGCGGCCAAAGCCGGAGTCGCGCAAGGCCGCCGGTCCATTGGAAACCAACTCCCTGTCCAGCCAAGTCGCGCCGTCGAAACCAACCTGCTTTTCCATCGGTATTGAAGAGAGCTTCTCGAGGACGACAGGCCCCGCCCTCGCCCGCTGGCGCTCGTAGTCGGAGACCCGATCGAGATGGTCCGGCGCGATGGTCCAGGTGCCATCTGGCTGGCGTTCCAAGCCGCGGGTGGCTCGCCGGATCGCCTCCAGCCTCCTGACATGCGTTTCGGCAAAACGTTCGGTGGCGGACGGCTCATGCTTCAGATGGATGTCGATGCTGTAGTGCCCGCCATTCGCCGCGGCGATGTCGGCAACAGTTCGATCAACCTGCCTGGGCTCGGTCTTCCGCGGCTTGACACAGACGACGCAGCCGTCGGGCGTCGGTTCGGTGGCCTCGCCTCTGCCGACGTCGATGTAGTGGCTTTTGCCATCGACACCGTCGACGATAAGGTAATGCCGGTCGTTCATCTCGTCTGACAGCCCGCGCACGATGACGCGGCCGACCACGGGCTCGGCATTTTGTCCTGCATCGTAGACAACACAATCGGCGGCACTGCGCGCGAGTCCCTTGCTGGACAGTTCGCGATGCACGGTTTTGATGATATCGCCCCGCTCGCCCAAGCGACGCAGCGTCGCTTCGAGCTCGTCGTTCAGGCGCCACCGGCCCGCGGCGATCTCCGTTGCAAGACCCATCCGCTCGAGCTTGCGCAACCTGCCCTGATGCAGTGTCTGGCGAAATGCGTCGCGTCCGTCGGTCGCAACAAGTCCTTCGCTGTCGCGCATTCGTAGCAGTTGGCGGTCGATACTGGTGAAGCGTTCCTGCTCCATCTCGTGGCGCAGGCGCTGCTCGATCTCGTGATCGGTGCGCGGACCGAGATCGAGGCTCACCAGCTCGGATACCCGCTCCCGTAACCCAGAGGATATGTACTCCCGCGCAATGACGAGATTCTCGCCGCGGTCGTCCTTGCCGCGGATGATGATGTGCGTATGCGGATGGCCGGTGTTGAAATGATCGACGGCAACCCAGTCGAGCTTGGTGCCGAGATCTTCCTCCATCTGCGCCATAACGCGCCGGGTCAGTGGCTTGAGATCGTCGTACTCAATGCCGTCTTCGGCGGCGACGATGAAGCGAAACTGATGCCGGTCACCATCGGCACGATTGATGAAGTCCTTGCTCTCGACGCGGTCTCTGTCGGCACCGTAGAGCTCGCCGGGCTCGCCTTGCCGGGTGACGCCGTCGCGCTGGAGGTAGCGCAGGTGCGCGCGTGCTCCGTCCGCACCTTTGCCAGCCAGCTTGACCACCCGCGCCTTGATCACAACCCTTCGCTGCCGGAAGGCGGCGTAGCGATCGCGTGACTTGAGCAGCGCGGCGGCCGCCCCTCCGCGCCCAACCCGACTTCCAGTGAAATAGTTGCCGCGCCGCGACTTGCCACCGGCTCGGTTGATCGAGGCCCGAAGTTGATTGGCGAACCGCTTCCCTGCTTTCGAGCCCCGCGACCCGATTTTGCCAAGCTTTGGCCTGAATTCGTCGTCTGTCATGCAAGCCTCTTGGATAACTGCAGCACAATCAACAGCTTGCGCACCTCAGCCTCCTGGTGCCGCTGGAAGCCTCCTGAGAAAACGATGTGCAGACAAAGACTTGACCGCCTCTTGGAGGCGGTACCTTTATCTTGCCTTCCGCGAATTCCGTCCCCTCCGCCTCCAGCCAGCCGGCCCATCTCGCGCTTATCTGCCAGAGCCTGAGCTTTGCGATCCGAGCGGCACCAGAATTCCCCCGTTCGAACCGCTCGCCGGCACGCCCTCGCGAAGGAAAAACAACTCTCGTTCGGAGGCGATTCTCGACGCCTTCTCGCGACGAAATTTGCCCTTGAAGTCGCCCATCTCCGCAGCCGAAATACCGGCCGCCGTGAGCTTCCTGAGATAATCAACGGTCTCCGCCGGCAGCGGTCGTCCGCGCTGCAAATGGTCGCCGTATCGCTCCGGTCCGGCGTTGTAGGCAGCGAACAGGCCGGGGAATCCGAAGCGGTCATACATGGCGCGCAGGTACCCCGTTCCCGCCAGAATGTTGTCGCGCGGATTGTAAGGATCGGCGCCCAGACCGTGCTCGACGCGCATCTCACGATAGGTTTTGGGCATGACCTGCATGAGACCCATGGCGCCGGCGCGCGAGGTGATGGGACGGCCGTCGAGCACGGTCCTGCCGCCGCTCTCGGCATCCATGACGGCATAAATCCAGCTTTCGGGAACACGGAAACGTTGGCTTGCTTCCGATACGAACTGCTGCCACTTTCCGAGCTGCGGACTTGAGGAGATGGCGACCGGCTCAGCGCCGGTCGAGGCGGAACAGCCGCATGGCGCGACAGCGATCATGCCAATCATCAGGAGGGTCACTCGGGCCATAGTGGCACGAGCCTCCCGATGATGTTCGCCGTCGGAACAGGCCCGAAATACCGGCTGTCGAAAGAGCGAGGCGCCTCGCTATTGAGCAGGAAAACCTCGTTGCCCGAGAGCGCGCGGCAATCGTTCCACCACGGCATCGTACGGCCTCGCATATCGGTCGCCAGCCGTCGCGCGACGATTTTCCCGCCGATAATGATCGCCTCATTGAAGGCGCAGACATGCTCGCGCGGCAGCGCTGCGACACGCTTCACCAGCGGCACGTTGCGAGGCAGATAGCCACGTTGAGCAGCAAGATCGGCGATGAAGTCAGGTGCACGGGCGAGCACCAGATCGCCGCGCACTGGGTCTCCAGCGACGACGCGGTAGAGACCAACCGGCACGCTTGCCGAGGCGTTCCAGACGAGCCAGGGTGAAGGTTTGGCGAAGGCGCAAAGGCCGATCAGGGCGAGGCCAACCGCGCCGCTGGCGATCACCTTGAGCGCCCGAATTCGGCGCAGTGCGCTGCCGACCAGATGGATGGATGGGCGCCGGCTCATGCGCGGCCTCCATCATCTGTATCGGCCTCATTCTGGCGGCCTTTCGACCAGGCATCGAGCTCGTCGATATGATAGCGAACGAAGCGGCCGTGCTTGCGGAACTTTGGGCCGTGGCCCTTCAGCCGCATCTTTTCCAGCGTCCGCAGGGAGAGCCCGATATAGAAAGCAGCCTGCGCAGTGTTGAGGAACGGACTGCCCTTTTTGGCGCGGGCAGCGCGCTCGTTTTCGTCGTCCATGATGATCCTCGTTTCGCCGATTGGAGACTGCGGCGAGGATCAGCGAGAGAGAGCGCTTGCGGGACGGGCGAAGAGTCGGTCGGAAGTTTTCGCCGCCCCTTGAGGCGGCCTGGAAGGTCCTTAGAGAAGCCCTCGCGCCGACGGCGCGAGGGCTTTTGGCTTCGCCGATCAGTCGGCCGGGTTCCAGATGATGGCGTAGGTGTCGTCATCGTCCTGGCCGGCGGCGCGGCCGAGATTGGCGTAGAGCTTGCGCGGGCCGAACTCGGGTGCTGCGATCGACAGGCTCACATAGTCCTTGCCGGAAGACTCGCCGGTCCGGACCCAGCCGGCACCGACTTCTACGCCTTGCGTCAGCACCCGGAAGTCGGGATGAGTGTCGGCACTCTTGGCCTGGTTGGGCACGATGGCGATGTCGGCGCGGACGCTCAGCGTCTTGAGCTGGCCCTTGTAGCTGCCGTTCTCCTGCTTGGTGACGTAACCGATCGCGGTCATTTGAAGTCTCCTTTTGGTTCTCGCCGGGGGCCATTCCCCTGCGATGGCGGACCGTGATGGGCGCGTCCGGACAGCCCGAACCCGTAGGGCCGAAGCGGCAGCGGAGGACCCTAGCGGACGGCTTTTTTGGAGCGAAGCGGGCGCGAGGAGCCGCCAAAGGCGGCGGGGAAAAAAGCCGGGCGCGAGGGTTTCGGGCGGGCCGGATCCGCCCATAGGTCGACAAGCCAGCCGCAGGGGAATGGTCCCCGGCGACAAGCAAAAAGAAGCGCCTGGGTGACGCGGTCGCCAAGCCCAAGCAGCAGTCGAGACGGCGACAGGATCGCGGACGCTCCGTGCCGTGCCAGCGCCATCGTGCCCATGCGACAGAGCGCCAGATTGCTCTCAGCGGGCAGGTGGTCGCTTGCAGGACAATGGGAAGGGCGTGACGGAAACCGGAGCTGTGTCGTGCGGCCACGGAAGGCTTTGCCAAGCTATCGATGCGGCCCGGCATGCGGACGAGCGGCGACGTCACAAACGTCGCCGCTGCCATCCAGAAACGATCATTCAGACACGAACAGCTGCTGGACCTTCGCCCATTGATCGGCGGTGCGGAAGCCGCCACGGTTCGTGTAGCTCGCCACCGGAAAAGCCATCCAGCGCGGCAACCAGCCGTCAGTCTTCGGCCGACCATTTTCGCCGGAGAGGAAATCGCGGACGATCTTCTTTTGCGTCTTCACCTTCTCCGATGCGTTGCCCTCCGCGACGTGTTTTCCGCCGACATCGGCAAGCATTTGATTGGCGACCTCCCTGTCGTGCAACAGCTCGAAGAAGGCGTCGTCCGCTTGCCAATAGGCGCGCATGTCGAGGCCAAGATGATTGCCGAGCCGCCTCGACAACGGCGCTTCCGGCGGCAAGCGTCTCCGCCATGACGAGCGCCAGAACGCGCATGACGTCGTCATCTGAGAGCGTCAGCAGCCGCGAGAACACACTCGCCAGCGCGAAGTCGTCGCCATTGCCGCCGGCGACCGGGCCATCCTCATCGATCGCGCCGAGCAGGGTCAAAACCTCGCTCCGCTTCTCGGCAAACGCCGCTTCGGCCTTGCAAGCGGCAATGCTCGCGGCGACCGTCTCGTTGGCGGCGCGCTGCGGATCGGGACGCACCTGCCACAGGCTTGAACCAACAATGGCATGCGCCGCCATCAGGCGGAGTGCGACATCGCGATGGTCGAGAAGGCCCAGGCGAACGGCGGCATGTCGATGCAGATCGACATAGTTCTGCATCGGCCCGCTGAGTTCGGGGCGCGACGGCTTGGCCGGTGTTTCGGCCCGCTCGCCCACCTCGCCATTCAAGCGGGCGCGGCGCGCTTCCTTGAGCGACAAGTAGCCTTCATGACACTCGACCTCGCCGCGCTGCGAGACGGCAATGACGACCTTGCCGCCTTTCTTCTTCGGCGTCTTTTCGTAGTCCCACGAATGGAAATACTGGCCGGCCTCGAGCACCACCACCTCGGGCCAACCGGCTTCGACATAGGCGTCACGCTTCGCCGCGATGGCCTCGTTCTGCTTTTGCCAGAACAGGTCCGCATCGGCGAAAAAACTGTCCTCGCCGAACAGGTCTGAGACGATCAGGCCGGGATAATCTTCGAGGGCAAACAACGCCACCTTCGTCGAAATCGACTGGCCGCCGAACAGCCATTGCTTCAATTGCCAGCCGCGCGGCGCTCGGTTGTCGGGATCGGAAAACAGCGCCAGCCAATCCTTCTGCTGCGCCTTCGAGGCCATGGTCAAATGACGGACGGTCTCGGTGTCGATCTCCTCGCGCCGATAAGCCTCGCGTATCTTCGGCAGCAGATCGCCGAGCGCCAGTATGCGCTTCACCTGATGCTCGGTGAGGCCAAATGTGGTCGCGATGCCAGCAATGGTGCGACCCTCCTTGATGAGGCGCGTGAAGGTTTCCCATTGCGAAACCTCGTCAGGGTCGACGCGAGCGAAATTTTCAATCAGCGAGGCTTCGAGCGCATCGGCGTCGTAGCCGTCCTCCATGATGACGCATGCCAGCGGATCGGCCTCGCCACGCTCGTCGGCGACCGTTTTGGCAGCGAAATAGCGCCGCCGTCCGGCGACAATTTCGAAGCTGTCGGGCGAGCCGTTGGGCCGCACCAGCAGCGGCACGAGAACACCGCGCGCCCGCACGGACGGCAGGATGTCGGAGATATCCGG
>NZ_RZRY01000356.1:0-6630 GCF_003998035.1 Mesorhizobium sp. M2A.F.Ca.ET.039.01.1.1
CTGGCCCTTTCTGCCTGCCAGCGCGAGGAACGGGACACACGTCCGCAATCGGCGCTCGGCTCCGGCGAGCAGCCGACTCCGGTGACAACGCTGGAACCCGGCGGGCAGCGCCCCTCCCCCACGGACAACAAGGCGGCGAGCTTCGAGGCCAATGCCTTTCATCTGAGCGAAGGCAAGCGCCTGTTCGGCTGGTTCAACTGTTCGGGATGCCATGCCAATGGCGGCGGCGGCATGGGCCCAGCGCTGATGGACGAAAAGTGGATCTATGGCAGCTCGATGGAGAGTATCCATGCCACGATCCGCGACGGCCGCCCGAACGGCATGCCGAGCTTCCGCGACAAGATCCCCGACGACCAGATCTGGGAGCTTGCGGCCTTCGTTCGCTCGCTTAGCGGCAACGCGCCCTCCTCCGCCGCGCCGTCGCGCAATGACGACATGATGGCGCATCCGTCCGAAAACCGCATGCCGGATGCCGCCACGCTGGGGAAGTCGCCGTGAAACGCCTCGCCTCGATTGCGTTCGCCACGGCAATCGCCCTGTTTCTTCAGGGATGCGCAGGCTGGCAATCGGCGCTTGACCCGAAAGGTCCGGCGGCGAGCGAGCTCGCATGGCTGATCTGGTTCTTCACCGGCCTGTGTGCGGTGGTGTGGGTGCTGGTGATGGCCGCCCTTGCCGTGCCGTTGCTGATGCGGTCCCGGCAACATGCCGAGCCGCTTGCGCTGGACGCCGGCGCCGACAGCCGCAAGCTGCGCGTGGTGATGATCGCTGTCGGGCTGACCGCCGTGATCCTGGTCGGTCTGACCTTGCTCAGCTTCTTCGCCAACAGAACCCTTGCCGCGATCGGCTCGGACGCCGCGCTGACCATTCGCGTCACCGGTCATCAATGGTGGTGGGAGGTGCGCTACGAAGACGCCACGCCGAGCCGCATCCTGACCACGGCCAACGAGATCCATATTCCCGCCGGCGAACCCGTGCGGCTTCTTCTCACCTCGACCGACGTCATCCATTCCTTCTGGGTGCCGAGCCTTTCCGGCAAGCTAGACCTCATTCCCGGCCGAATGAATGTGCTCGATATCAAGGCCGACAAGCCCGGTGTCTACCGAGGCCAATGCGCCGAGTTCTGCGGCGCGCAGCACGCGAATATGGGCACCTTCATCATCGCCGAGCCGCGCGCGAAGTTCGATGCCTGGTGGAATGACCAGTTGGAGCCGGCCGCCGTTCCAACAGGCGACGAGGCCAAGGCCGGCGAGAACCTCTTCCTGAAACGCCCCTGCGTGATGTGTCACAAGATCGGCGGCACGCCGGCGGGCGGAACGGTCGCGCCCGATCTCACCCATCTCGCCAGCCGGCAGACGCTCGCGGCCGGAACATTGACGATGAGCCGAGGCAACCTCGCCGCCTGGATCGCTGACCCGCAAGGCGTGAAGCCCGGCTCGCACATGCCGGTGGTCGATCTGAGCGGCGACGAACTCAACGCCATCGTTGCCTATCTCGAGGGGCTGAAATGAGCAGCGCGGATCTCACCAGCGAACGCGATCTGCCGCCGGAGCGGGAAACGTCCGTCAGGGGCGATATAGCACCAGAGCGTGACGGGCCGCGCGACACCGGCATGGACGACGCCAGCTTGCATCGCTGGTTGGCGCGGACGTGGCGGACGCCTCCCGGAATCATCGGCGCGCTGTCGAGCGTCGATCACAAGGTCATCGCACGCCGCTACCTGATCACCGCCTTCCTTTTCCTGTGCCTGGGCGGACTCAACGCCGTGGCCATGCGCATCCAGCTCTCGGGCCCGCAGCGTGGCCTGATCGGCCCGGACCTCTACAACCAGCTGTTCACGATGCACGGCGTCACCATGATGTTCCTATTCGCCGTGCCCATTGTGCAGGCGACCGGCATTTACTTGGTGCCGTTGATGGTCGGCACCCGCAACATCGCCTTCCCCCGCCTCAACGCCTTCAGCTATTGGGTCTATCTTTCGGGTGGCCTCTTTGCCTGGGTGTCGTTCGCCCTCGCGATGGCGCCGGATGTCGGCTGGTTCGCCTATGTGCCGCTGTCCGGACCGGAATACGGTCCGGGCAAGCGCGCCGACGTCTGGGCGCAGATGATCACCTATACCGAGGTATCCTCACTGGCCGTCGCCGTCGCGACCATCGTGACCGTGTTCAAGCAACGCGCGCCGGGCATGTCGTTGGACAAGATCCCGCTCTATGTCTGGGCCCTCCTGGTCACGTCCTTCCTCGTCGTCTTCGCCATGCCGGCGGTGATGATCACCTCGACCTTCCTGATCCTCGACCGGCTCGTCGGCACGCATATCTTCAACCCGGCCGAGGGCGGCGACGCGCTGCTGTTCCAGCACCTGTTCTGGTTCTTCGGCCATCCCGAAGTCTACATCATCTTCCTGCCGGCCACCGGCATGGTCTCCGCAATCATTCCGGTCTTCGCCCGGCGCCCGGCCTTCGGCCATCTCGGGCTGGTCCTGTCGCTGATCGCGGTCGGTTTCCTGTCGTTCGGCCTCTGGGTCCACCACATGTTCGCAACCGGGCTGCCGAAGCTCGGCGCGAGCTTCTTCACCGCATCCAGCATGTTGATCGCCATCCCCAACGGCGTTCAGATCTTCTGCTGGCTGGCCACTCTCTGGGACGGCAGGCCGGTGATCCGTACACCGCTGCTGTTCGTCTTCGGCTTCTTCTTCACCTTCGTCATCGGCGGACTTACCGGCGTCATGCTCGCCTCGGTGCCGCTCGACCTGCAGGTGCACGACACCTATTTCGTCGTCGCCCATTTCCACTACGTGCTGATCGGGGGTTCGGTCTTCCCGCTGCTCGCGGCCGCCTATTTCTGGTTCCCCAAAATCACCGGCCGCATGATGAGCGAGCGCCTCGGACGCTGGCATTTCTGGCTGGCGATGATCGGCTTCAACGCGGCATTCTTCCCTATGCACATCGTCGGCCTGTGGGGCATGCCGCGCAGGGTCTACACCTATCCGGCCGAGCTCGGCTGGGGGAACATCAATCTCTTCATCAGCGCCGGCGCGGTGCTCTTCTTCCTGAGCTTCGTCCTGTTTGCGTTCAACTTGGTTCATGGCGCGCTAAGGGGCACGCCCGCAGGCGACAATCCCTGGGATGCCGGCACGCTTGAATGGGCGACATCCTCGCCACCGCCCGGCTATAATTTCGCGCGCATTCCGATCGTGACGAATGTCGAGCCGCTCTGGGCCGAACGCGGGGCGCTTCCTGTCGCGACCGGGCTTCGGGTCGACGTTCGCGAATTGCTCGTCTCCACCGTGGCGGAAGCCCATCCCGACATCCGCGAAAAATCGGCGACGCCGTCGATCTGGCCGCTGTTGGCGGCCATCGCCGTCGGCGCCACCTTCCTGTACTCGATCTTCACGCCCTGGGCGATCATCTGGGGCGCCGCGCCGATCGCCGTCACCTTGGTCGGCTGGTTCTGGCCGAAGGCCGATCCGGAGGACGAGGAATGAACCAGCGTCCCGCCCTCGATCTTACCGGCCTCCCGACCTTTGGCCATGGCCCGCGCAGCCCGACCTGGTGGGGCACGCTTGGCTTCATGGCGCTGGAAGGCATGGGCTTCGCGCTAGCCGCCGGCGCTTACCTCTACCTCGTTACTTTGTGGCCCAACTGGCGCCTGAGCGCTCCGCAGCCCAACCATTGGCCGGGAACCATCGTGACGCTGCTTCTCATCGCCAGCCTGGTGCCCAACCACATCCTCAACGGCTATGCCAAGCGATGCGCCATGCGGTCCGTGCGGATCGGAATGGTGGTGATGTCGCTGCTCGGCCTCGCGCCTCTTGTCGTGCGCTGGTTCGAGTTTCCCGCCCTGAATATCTACTGGGACACGAATGCCTACGGCTCGATGCTCTGGGTGCTGCTTGGTCTCCACACCACGCATCTGATCACCGATGTCGGCGATACGATTGTCCTGACGGTGTTGATGTTCACGCACCATGGCTATAGCGGCCGGCGCTTCGGCGATGTCGGCGACAATGTCTTCTACTGGGACTTCGTGGCCCTCACCTGGATTCCGATCTACCTCCTCATCTACTGGCTACCGAGGTTAGGCTGAGATGCGCGCGCTGCGGCTGGGCACGTCCTGGGGAGGTTTGTTGTCGGGGCCTTTGGCCTGGGCAATCTCGACGCAGCTGAACTATTCGCTCGTGCATTGGCAATGCAATCGCCAGGTCCAGGTGGTGCTACCGGTGGCGCTGTTGCTCGCGGTGTTTTCGCTGCTTGGTGGCGCGCTGTCATGGCGGGCGAAGCGGCAGGGCGGCGCGGCGTTCAAACCGGAGCGCACCCGCAGCACCGAACGTTTCGTCGCCGATCTCGGCATTCTCGCGGCATTGCTGTTCGCCCTCGTCATCATCATGCAGGGCAGCGCAGCGCTCATCCTCGACGAGTGCCTGCGATGAGCTTGGACGCCTTCTTCTCCACCTCGATATGCTACGGCGCCGGTGCGCCGGGGGCCGGATGGACGTTGGCGCTTCCCATCACGTCTCCCTTGGCTGCGATAGCACTAATCTATGCGCTCGGCGCGGGCCGTCTGTGGCGTCGCAGCGGCCGGGGCCGTCCCGAACGGCTACGGCAAGCTCTGTTGTTCGCGGCCGGCTGGAGCGTGCTGGCCGTTGCGCTGGTCAGCCCCATCCATGCGCTCGGCGAGCTGGTATTTTCCGCCCATATGATCGAGCATGAGTTGCTGATGGCCGTGGCGGCGCCGCTTCTTGTCGCCGCCTGTCCCGGCGCGGCCTTGATGTGGGCATTGCCAACCACACTCCGCCGAGGGACGGGAAACGTCACTCGTGGCAAGGTGCTGCAGGCGCTCTGGGCTTTCGCCGCTCGCCCGCTCAGCGCGACGATCCTTCATGGGATAGCGATCTGGATCTGGCATGTTCCGGTGCTCTTCGAGGCAGCGCTGCAGCAGGGTGTGCTGCATTATGCGCAGCATGCGAGCTTCCTCGGCACCGCCCTGCTGTTCTGGTGGGTGCTTCTGCCGCGTTCCGGCCGACAGCAGACCTATGGCATTTCCGTCATGCATCTTTTCTTCACCTCGCTTCACACCGGCTTGCTCGGCGTCCTGCTGCTGGTCTCGCCAAAACTCTGGTATCCGGAGAATGCCTCCGGCGCCGCGCTCTGGCGCCTGAGTCCGCTCGAGGATCAGCAACTCGCCGGGCTTGTGATGTGGGTGCCGGCCGGGCTGATCTACGGCGGAGCCGCTCTGCTGCTCGCCGGCCTTTGGATAAGCAACAGCGGAACCAGGGAGGCGGCCCATGCGCTCCGACCTGGTTAGGCTGCTCGGGGGCGTCCTCGTCGCGATCGTGCTTCTGGTGGTCGTAATCGCGGCGACGACCTTGTGGCTCGACCGCCGCGAGCGTGTCCAACACGAGTCGGACGTGGCGACCGGCGGCGTGGGCGCGCGCGCCATTCCTATCATGACAGCGAATGGCTGCTCAGGCTGCCATACGATTCCCGGGGTGCCGGGGGCGCAAGGCCAGGTCGGGCCGCGGCTGGACGGCAGCCTGGCCGGGCGCGTCTACATCGGCGGTGTGCTGGCGAACAACCCGGAGAACCTGATCCGCTGGATCCGCTCGGCACGGGAAATCAATCCGCACACCGCCATGCCCTCGACGAGGATCACCGAGCAGCAGGCGCGCGACATCGCGGCCTATCTCTATGCCCTCAGATGATCAGCCCTCGCCGCCACGCCGGGACCACAGGCCGCGACCGGGATCATAACCGGCCACCGCCGCGAGGAAGAATGCCACGAGACAGGCGACAACAACGAGCATGGAACCCATTTCGAACCGCAGGTAGAGCGTAAAGCGGATCAACTCGACCGCCGAGCTGAATGGATTCCAGGCGGCGATCGTCGCCAGCACCGGACCGGCTTCAGCGAGGCGCCAGATCGGATAGAGCGCTGTCGAGGCGAAGAACATCGGGAAGATGACGAAATTCATCACGCCGGCGAAGTTTTCCATCTGAGTGGACATCGAGGAGACCAACAGACCGAACGCGCCGAGCATCAAGCCCGACAGCACGAGCGCCGGGAACACGGCGACATAGCCCAGGATCGGCGGCCGTACGTCCCAGAAGCGCGCCACGAAAAGAAACAGATAGACGAGCGGCAGGCCGACAATCACGCTGGCAAGCAGGCGCGCGGCAAGCAGGTACCAGCGCGGCAGCGGAGCCGTTAGCAACAGGCGCATGCTGCCCATCTCGCGGTCATAGACCATGGCCAGCGAGCTCGCCATGGCATGGAACAGCAGCATCATGGCCGCCAGCCCAGGCACTACATAGACCTCGTAAAGAACATAGGTCTGGTAGGGCGGCGTGATCGACAGGCCGAGAACGGAGCGGAAGCCGGCCGCGAAAATCGCCAGCCAGACCAGCGGCCTCACCATTGCGGAGAACAGGCGCGCGCGCTGCCGCAGCGAGCGCAGCATTTCCCGCCGCAAGATGCCGTCGAGTGCCCGTAATGCGTGATCGACTTTCATGGCGAACCCGTCAGCAAGGCGAATGCTTCAGCGACGCTTACCACGCCGAGTTCGGGCGCGATGCGGTCCGTGGGGCCGGTCCAGCAAACCCTACCCCGATCCAGCACCACGACGTCATCGTCGGC
>NZ_RZRY01000357.1:0-6618 GCF_003998035.1 Mesorhizobium sp. M2A.F.Ca.ET.039.01.1.1
GAGATGTATCTGTCCGGCATCATTTCGGAGGACGGCGTCGTCGACGGGTCGCTTTCGGCGCGCTCGCCGCGCATCGTGGCCAACGGCCGCACCTTCTCCTATGTGCTGAAGGAAGGCGAGCCGAAGATCACCATCACCCAGAACGACGTCCGCGCCATCCAGCTTGCCAAGGCGGCGCTCTATGCCGGCACCAAGCTGTTGATGGAAAAGCAGCACACCGATCATGTCGACCGCATCCATCTCGCCGGCGCCTTCGGCTCCTTCATCGATCCGAAATACGCCATGGTCCTTGGCCTGATCCCGGACTGCGACCTCGACAAGGTCTCGGCCGTCGGCAACGCCGCCGGCGCCGGCGCGCGCATGGCGCTCTTGAACCGTGGCTACCGTCGCGAGATCGAAGAGACGGTGAGCAGGATCGAGAAGATCGAGACGGCGCTGGAACCGAAATTCCAGGAGCACTTCGTCTACGCCATGGCGCTGCCGAACAAGGTCGACCCCTTCCCCAAGCTGGCCGCCGCGGTGAAGCTGCCGCCGCGCAAGGCAATGAGCGAGGACGGCGCCGCAGGCGACGCCACCCCGCGCCGGCGCTCACGCGAGGAGCGCGCGGCACGGCGGGGCCGCGCGTAGGCTTCTTTCCGCCTCCAACACTTCAACTTCATTTGCATGCAAATGTTTCCGAATCCGCGCGATCCGGAAACCGAAGCGCTGTTCTCGCGAAATCGACCCGATACAGGCGTGACGCATTTAGCGGCCATCGCATGGCGGCCGGGGATCATTCGCGGCCGCCGCTGGTCTTCAAGGGAGAAGAAAATGTCAATGTTCGGAAATCTCAGCCGCTTCGGTGTCACCATCAGGCAGGCTCATGCCAGGAACAAGGCGATCCGCGCGCTCAACGATCTGCCGGCGCATGTCCAGAAGGATATCGGCTGGCCGGCCTCGCCGCCGAGCGATCCTCAGGCAGCACTGCACAAGCTGCTCCTGGGCACGCCGCGCTGATGACCTTCGCCGACAAATGCAAGCTGCTCGGCAAGCGCCGGGGCCGCGATGCGGCTCCGGCGGCGGGCGACAACAAGCTGCGCGCCGCGCTGCTGCCGAAGCGGCGCTAAGCAATTCCAGGGAAAGCGCGCAGCGACTGGCTCGTCGACTTCGCCATAGCCCTCCGTAATTGCGTAGACAGGGAAACCGGCACCACCGGATCACGCCGATGTGCCAGCGTGAATCCTTGACATTTTTAACTGCGGTACGATCTTCGAAAAGCGGGGGGAATTCTCTTAGTCGGCTCTGCCGAGATCCGTGTATCCGCATGCCCAGTTTGAAAAGCCACCTCGTTTCGTTCGTACTGCGGCACAGCCGCAAGAAGGCGTTTTCCAGCCCCGAGAACCTGCAGCGCTGGATCGCCTATGCCCGCAAGACCGAGGACCATCATCCGCCGGCCTTGCTCAAGGCGCGGCTGGACATAACCGAGACCGAGATCGACGGCTTTCCCGTCTATGAGATCGCGCCGAAGGCGGGCGAACGCCGGCGCATACTTTACCTGCATGGCGGCGCCTATGTTTTTCAGATCACCTCCTACCACTGGGGGCTGATCGCCGAGATGGCCGAGCGTCTCGGTTTCGGAATCACCGTGCCGATCTACCCGATCGCGCCCGAGCACGATTTCCACGACATGTTCGGCATGGTCGGCGACGTCTACCGGCACATGCTCGAAAGGACCGACTCGGAGGACATCGTCTTCATGGGCGATTCCGCCGGCGGCAACATGGCCGTCGTGCTGACCATGATGGCGGCCAAGGAGGGCCTGCCCTCGCCGTCGCGCCATGTGCTGATCTCGCCCGGCCTCGACGTTTCGCTTGCAAATCCTGAAGTCTTCGAGGCCGAGCGCCAGGATCCTTGGCTGGGCATTCCGGGTGGGCTGGAAGCGGTGCGGCTCTACAGCGCCGGTTTCGACCGCAAAGACTGGCACATCAGCCCGCTTTACGGCGACTTGTCCCTGCTGCCGAAAACGCTGCTGCTGACCGGCTCACGCGACATGCTGACACCAGACAATCTCATCTTCGCCGAACGGGCGCGGGCTGCCGGCGTGGAGGTGGACGTGGTCTACGAGGAGGGCATGTTCCACGTCTGGCCGCTGATCGAGATGCCGGAAGCGCGCCGCGCGCGCGACAGCATCGTATCGTTCCTGAGGGATGAAGCCCGCGGTCAAGCCGAAAGGGAGACGGTCGACTCGTCGGCCAAGGGCCTATCAAGAGTTCCGTTGATGACCGGATTTGCGAGTACGAAGATCGCATCGGCGATTTCATCGCTTCGATCGGGGTGGTAGCCGATATCGTCCCTGAGTTCGATCAGATTTGCCCATTCCTCCACGTCGGACGCGGCTAGCTCCCCCGTGAGAAAGCGACGGAGCGTCCTCGCTATGTGATCGGCGCTAAGGACAACGATCGGCGTATCCGACCAGCCAAGCTCGTCAATCATGTCGGTCAGCCGCTCAATCGGCTTTGCGAACGCAACGAGGTCGCTGAGCACCGAAAATCGGTCCATCACGTTCGTCAGAACTTGCCGGTTTCGCGGAACAGTTCGAACGTCGCCCGGATATGGTCGGCCACGGCCTTCACCGGCGCGCTGGCGTCGGGCGCCACCACCATGGCGAGATTGTAGGTGCCGATCTCGGGCATGCCGTCCTTGGCGCCCAGCGAGACCATCTCGTCGCCGAGGAAGGATTTCGGCAGCGGCGCCACCGCAAGGTCGGCCATGATTGCGGCGCGCTGGCCGGCCGTGTGGGCGCTCATATAAGCGATGCGATAGTTGCGGCCCTCGCGTCCGAGCGCTTCGAGCGCGCCGGCCCGCCAGGCGCAGCCCTCCTCCCACAGCGACACCGGCAAAGGTTCGCGCAGATGCGCGCAGCCGCCCTTGGCGCCCGCCCAGACGATGGGCTCGGTCAGCAGAACCTCCGCGCCGACGGCACTGGTCTTGTAGGAATTTGTGAGCAGCGTGATGTCGAGCGCGCGGTCGTCCATGCGCCGGCGCAGATTGATGCTCTGGTCGATGGTGACGTCGACGGCGATCGAGGGATGCGACTGCGCAAAGCGCTTCAGCACATGCGGCAGCACGCGCTCGCCATAGTCGTCCGGGGACCCAAGCCGCACCACGCCGACAATGTCGGGGATGATGAACTTCGACACCACCTCGCGGTTGATCGACAAAAGCCGGCGGGCATAGCCGAGCAGCATCTCGCCATCCGTCGTCAGCGTCACCGAACGCGCATCGCGCGCGAAGACGGAACGGCCGAGAATATCTTCCAGCTTCTTGATCTGCATGGAGACGGCCGACGGGGTGCGGAACACCGCGTTGGCGGCGGTGGTGAAGGAGCCAGTCTCGGCGATCGCCACGAAGGTGCGCAGCACATCGAGGTCAAGCAGCGGCAAAGGGTGATTGAGCGGGGCGTTCATGGGAGCCGACCTTCAATTTTTCTGATGCAATCCATCATTCCATTTCGTTTGATTGAACATCAGTCCGGGCGCATAGTCAACTCAATCGATGCAGGATGCTGCCAAAAGCAGCCATGAGACGACCCTGACACAGTCCTGCAATCGACATGAAATGAAGCTGAAACAGACCTGACTTAACGCAGTGACGGGCGCCTCCCTGCCCGCATAGAGGAGAAAGAAATGTCTATCCTGTCGTCCATCGGTCGGCTTGCGACCGAATTCAGCGCGGCCCGCGCCCGCTATCAGACCGAACGCGCCATCCATGCGCTGCCGATCGAACTGCAGAAGGATATCGGCTGGCCGGAAGCAGCCGACGTAAAGACCGGCTTGCGCCACGGTGTCGGAAGCTGGGCCGGAGCGAAGTAATCACGTGTGTATGGAGATCTGAAGGCCTGCCGCGTCAGCTCGGCAGGCCTTTTTGTTTGTTTTAGGCCTTTTTGTTTGCATCAAACGACTTTTACAGCCATGCCGCCGCTGCATGACGCATATGAACCACTCGCATAACGGGTTAACAGGCCAGGTAAAGCACTGTAAATAATAGGAAATTGTGAGCACGTTGCCCAAAAATGTCGCAAATCGTGTCGCTTTTCATATCAAGCGCTTCGTTTTTGCGATTTAGTTTTTGCCGAAGCGAGCCTATATCGGCGCCAGCAAAAACGAGCTGCCCCACTCCATCAAGCGAAGGCGACCCGTCTGAGCAACCAAATGGAGATGATGATGAAGCTCTTTGCCCGCCTGTTTGCCCGCCGCGAAGTGAACCTGACGACCGCTCTGGAGCGTCAGCGTCTCGCCAAGACCATGCCCGGCCAGACCGGCGCCGTGGCCGCTGCTCGTCTCGGCTTCGTTGCCTGAGACAATCCAGTACCGATTAGCTGAATTCAAACGCCGCCCGGCTTGCCGTGGCGGCGTTTTCATTTCGGTATTGCCACTTGTCGTCGGTGCAGCGACGCCCTGCGGTTGCACCTATTGCCCATTTGCGACTCGTGTCGCAAATTTAATCTTCACTTAGCCGCCTACCCGATTGACAGGAATGGTTTTTCCTGTTGTCGCTATGCTGTTCGCGACATCCTGTTCGCGTCATGGCTGCGTGAGGTTTCACCGTGAATGCCGTAAAGCACCCGATCAAGAGATCGTTTGTATTCTTCCTCGTTCCCGACTTCACCATGATCGCCTTCGCGACGGCGCTCGATCCGCTTCGCTCGGCCAACCGGATGCTCGGCTATGAGGCCTATAGCTGGCGCCTGGCGAGCATCGACGGCAAACCGGTTCGCGCCTCGAACGGCGTCGAATGTGCCGTCAACACCTCGCTGGAGGAGGAGCGCAGGAAGATGGCCGGGCCGGACCGGCCGAACATGGCGATCGTCTGCAGCGGCATCAATGTCGAGCGCTACCACAACAAATCGGCGTTCGCCTGGCTGCGCGAAGAGTATAATCGCGGCGTCGCCGTCGGCGGCCTGTGCACCGGCGCGCATATCCTGGCCGCCGCGGGCCTGCTGTCCAACAAGCGCTGCGCAATTCATTGGGAAAACCTGCCGGGCTTCTCCGAGGCCTTCCCGAAAGCCAATGTCTTCGCCGACCTCTTCGAAATCGACCAGAATGTCTACACCTGCGCCGGCGGCACCGCCGCGCTCGACATGATGCTGAAGCTGATCGGCGATGATTTCGACGAGAGCCTGGTCAACCGCGTCTGCGAGCAGGTGCTGACCGACCGCGTGCGCAGTCCGACCGATCGCCAGCGCCTGCCGCTGCGTGCCCGCCTCGGCGTTCAAAATTCCAAGGTGCTCACCATCATCGAGTTGATGGAGGCGAACCTCTCCGAACCGCTGTCGCTGATCGAGATCGCCGACCATGTCGATCTGTCGCGCCGGCAGATCGAGCGCCTGTTCCGCACCGAGATGGGCCGGTCGCCCGCCCGCTACTATCTGGAGATCCGGCTCGACCGCGCCAGGCATCTGCTCATCCAGTCGTCGCTGCCGGTGGTCGAAGTGGCAGTCGCATGCGGCTTCGTTTCCGCCTCGCATTTCTCCAAATGCTACCGCGAACTCTATGCCCGCTCGCCGCAGCAGGAGCGCGTCGACCGCAAGCAATTGCTGGCGGCTTGATCAGGTGTCACATGACCACGAGAGCGACTCAATTCGACAATCTGGCCGACCGGCGCAGCTTCGGTCTCGACGCGGAGAAATGGGCTGCGTTCATGGCGACTCTGGAAGCTCCCGTCCGTGATCTTCCACGGCTAAAACGTCTCTTGAACGAGCCAAGCATTTTTCCCGACCCGATCCAGTATGTGTCGAACTGACTACACCTGCGCCGTCCGCATCGCCTCGATACGGATGTCTTCGGTGAGCTGCGCCTTGAGCGCCGAGAATTCCGGGCTGGTCTTCAGCGTGTAGTGGCGCGGATGCGGCAGGTCGACTGGCACGTCCGACTTGATGCGGCCGGGCCGGGCGCTCATCACGATCACCCGCGACGCCATGAAGATCGCCTCTTCGATGTCATGGGTGACGAACAGCACCGTCTTCTTGCGCCGCTCCCAGATGCCGAGCAGCAATTCCTGCATCAACCCGCGCGTCTGGTTGTCGAGCGCACCGAACGGCTCGTCGAGCAGCAGGATTTCGGGATCGTTGGCCAGCGCCCGCGCAATTGCCGTGCGCTGCTGCATGCCGCCCGAAAGCTGTTTCGGCCAGTGGCTCTCGAAGCCTTTCAGGCCGACGAGATCGATATAGGAGGCGACGATCTCGTTGCGCTCGCGCTCGGGCCGGCCTTGCTCGTGCAGGCCGAAACCGATGTTTTCGGCGACCGTCAGCCAGGGAAACAGCGTGTAGGATTGGAACACCATGCCGCGGTCTGGTCCCGGCCTTGTGACCGCCTTGCCGTCGAGCAGCACGCGGCCCGTGCTCGGCGCCTCCAGTCCGGCGACGATCCTGAGCAAGGTCGACTTGCCGCAGCCGGATGGCCCAAGGATGGTGATGAAGTCATTCGCCGCGACCGCGAGGTCGACCGGCTGCAGCGCCCGCACCGGCTGCCCGCCCCCTACCCCGGCAAAGGTCCGCGAGACGCCTTCGATCAGCAGCTTGCTCATGCCAGGCTCCATGGAAAGAGCCAGCGGTTGAGCGCCTTGAAGGCGAAATCGGAC
>NZ_RZRY01000358.1:0-6599 GCF_003998035.1 Mesorhizobium sp. M2A.F.Ca.ET.039.01.1.1
GGAACATGGTGAGCGGCCAGCCGCCCTGCTCGCCCATGGCATGGAGCGCAGCCATGTAGATCTGGTCGATGTCCGGCCGCTCCTCGCGATCGACCTTGATATTCACGTAGAGCCGGTTCATGACGGCCGCGACGGCGTCGTTCTCGAAGCTTTCATGCGCCATGACATGGCACCAATGGCAGGCGGCGTAGCCGATGGAGAGCAGGATCGGCCGGCCGAGTTCCCTGGCTTCGGCAAGGGCGGCCGGCGACCAGCCGCGCCAATGGACGGGATTGTCGCTGTGCTGCCGCAGATAGGGGCTGGCTTCTTCGGCAAGCAGGTTTCGCGCGGGCAAGGTCACGATGGGCGGCTCGGCGTGGTTTGAGGCAGAGGTCAGAGCGTGATGCCGAAAGGTGAAGCGGCCGACACGCTCTACCTTTTAATCTAGGCGGTTCGGCAGGTACGGCAAATGGTTTCGCCAATGGCTTCGAAGGATTCGATCGTCGCGCTGTCCAGCGGCCGCCTGCCCGCGGGCATCGCGGTTATCCGCATTTCCGGGCCGAAGACTCGATTCGTGGTCGAAACGATCGCCGGGCCGGTTAAGGATCGGTTTACCAATTTACGGACGATCAGGGCGGCGGATGGCTCGACGATCGACCACGGGCTCGTGCTGTTCTTTCCGGGCCCCGGCAGCTTCACCGGCGAGGATGTCGCCGAGTTCCAGGTGCATGGCAGCCGCGCGGTCGCCGCCAAGATGCTGGAGACGATCACCGGCTTCGAAGGCGTCAGGCATGCCGAGCCCGGGGAGTTCACCAGGCGTGCCTTTCTCAACGGCAGGCTGGATCTGGTCGAGACGGAGGCCCTGGCCGACCTGGTCAATGCAGAAACCGAGGCGCAGCGCCGGTTCGCCCTCAGCAATGCGGAAGGCGCGCAGAGTGAACTCTATTTGAGCTGGCGGCGCCGGCTGATCCACGCGCGTGCGATGATCGAGGCGGAGATCGACTTCGCCGACGAGGAGGATGTGCCTGGCTCCGTTTCGGAGGCGATCTGGTCAGACGTGACAGCGATGATCGGCGAGATCGAATGGCACGTCGAGGGGTTCAAGGCCGCGGAGATCATCCGTGACGGTTTTGAGGTCGTGATCCTCGGCGCGCCGAATGCCGGCAAATCCTCCCTGTTCAACGCCTTGGCGCGGCGTGAAGCGGCGATCGTCACTGACGAGCCTGGCACGACCCGCGATCTGCTCGAGGTCGTCATGGACCTCAACGGGCTGAAGGTGCGGCTTGTCGATACCGCCGGGCTGCGCGACGCCGTGGGCAAGGTGGAAGCGATCGGCATCGAAAGAGCACGGGCCAAAGCTGATGTGGCGGATCTTGTTCTGCTGTTGGAGGATATGGCCAATCCGGCGCCTGTCGGGGAAGTCTCGGCTGGGGCTCCGTTGCTGAGAATCGGCACGAAGTCGGACGTCGCCGATGTCGGCGCCGGTGCCTACGACCTGGTGATTTCTTCCAGGGACGGCAGCGGACTGGGGCGCCTTCTCGGTGAGATCGGAAGCCGCGCCGCCGCCGCGGTTGGCGAGGCCGGTGACGTCCTGCCCTCCAGAATGCGGCATGTCGAGCTGCTGCAAGAGGCGATGGATTTCCTGAGGGCGGCGCTGTCAGGGCACAGCCAGGAGCTGCGCGCCGAGGAATTGCGGTTGGCGGCGGAGCGCCTCGGGCGGATCGTCGGTGCCGTCGATGTAGAGGATCTGCTCGACGTCATCTTTTCGCAGTTCTGCATTGGTAAATGATTCACGTGAAACACGGAGCGGCCTCTGTCCGGCAGTGACTCACGTGAAACGCTACGCAATTGGGCCGGATTAATGTTTCACGTGAAACGGGTCCGGTCTTCCTCCTTGACAGCGCGAGGTGGCAGGGACATGTGTCTGTCCATCTCTGAAAGCGGATTTTTGGAAAAATGACCGATCACTATGATGTGGTGGTGGTGGGCGGCGGCCATGCCGGATGCGAGGCGGCGAGTGCTGCCGCGCGCGCCGGCGCCAGGACCGCGCTGGTGACGCTTCGCTTCGATACGATCGGCGTCATGTCCTGCAATCCCGCGATCGGAGGTCTCGGCAAGGGCCATCTCGTGCGCGAGATCGACGCCATGGATGGGTTGATGGGCCGCATCGCCGACGCCGCCGGCATCCAGTTCCGCCTGCTCAATCGCCGCAAGGGGCCGGCCGTGCGCGGCCCGCGCACCCAGGCCGACCGCAAGCTCTATCGGCTGGCGATGCAGGAAGCGATTCGGCAGCAGAACAATCTCGACGTGATCGAAGGCGAGGCTCTCGACTTCGAAATCACGGACGGTCGAATCGCTGCCGTTCAGATTTCGGGTGACCGCCGGTTGGCTTGCGGCGCCGTGGTGCTGACCACCGGCACCTTTCTGCGCGGCCTGATCCATATCGGCGAGAAGAAGATCGTCGCCGGCCGCATGAACGAGCAAGCGAGCCACGGCCTGTCGGCGACGATGGCGCGCGCGGGTTTCCAGCTCGGGCGCCTGAAGACCGGAACGCCCCCTCGCCTCGACGGCCGCACCATCGACTGGGCCTCGCTGGAAAGCCAGGCCGCAGACGAAGATCCGGTGCCGTTCTCACTGATGACGGACGCTATCGCCAACCCGCAGATCCATTGCGGCATCACCCGCACCATGCCGGCAACGCATGAGCTGATCCGCGCCAATCTCGGCCGCTCGGCCATGTATTCCGGCTCGATCGAAGGCGTCGGCCCGCGCTATTGCCCGTCGATCGAGGATAAGATCGTCAAGTTCGGTGACCGCGAGGGCCATCAGATCTTCCTGGAGCCGGAAGGTCTCGATGACGACACCGTCTATCCGAACGGCATTTCGACCTCGCTGCCGGAGGACGTTCAGCTCGAGATCCTGAAGACCATTCCCGGGCTGGAGAAGGCGACGATGCTGCAGCCGGGCTATGCGATCGAATACGACCATGTCGACCCGCGCGAGCTGAAGGCTACGCTAGAGACGATGCGCGTCACTGGCCTGTTCCTTGCCGGGCAGATCAACGGCACCACCGGTTATGAAGAAGCCGGCGCGCAAGGCCTGCTCGCCGGCATCAACGCGGCGCGCAAGGCCGCCGGCGGTGACGAATTCGTGCTCAGCCGAACCGAAGCCTATATCGGCGTGATGGTCGATGACCTCACCAGCCGCGGTATCGCAGAGCCCTATCGGATGTTCACCTCGCGTGCCGAGTTCCGGCTTTCGCTGCGCGCCGACAATGCAGACGAGCGGCTGACGCCGCTGGGTGAAAAGCTCGGCATCGCGTCGTCGGAACGGCTGCAGCGCTTCGGCGGGATTGTCCGGAAGCTCGACGAAGCCCGTGTCTTGGCGAAGTCGGTGGCCTGGACGCCGAACGAGGCGGCGCGGATCGGGCTGGAGATCAACAAAGACGGCGTGCGCCGCTCGGCTTACGACCTCTTGGCGCATCCGGGCGTCGACATGGCCTGGCTCGCCGGCGTCGAACCGCGCTTTGCCGCGCTTGACGCCAAGACGGCCGAGCGGCTTGAAACGGAAGCGAAATATTCGGTTTACCTCGATCGCCAGCAGGCGGATGTTGCACAGATCAGGCATGAGGAATCGCGGCTCATCCCTGAGGGCATCGACTTCTCGGATGTGCCGGGCCTGTCGAACGAGCTGAAGCAGAAGATGAAGACGCGCCAGCCGCGTTCGATTGCCGACGCGCAACGGATGGAAGGCATGACGCCGGCGGCGCTTGCCATCATTGTCGCGCACGTCCGCAATGCCGAGCTTGGCGCGCGAAGGTCCGTGGCGTGAGCGCGGATGCCTGGGCGGACCTGCAGAAGGCAGCGGGTCCGGTTTCACGTGAAACATTCGAGCGGCTTCGGGCTTTCGAACAGCTGTTCCTGAAATGGAACCGCAGCATTAATCTGGCGGCACCATCGACGCTGGACGATATCTGGCGCCGGCATATTCTGGACAGTGCCCAGCTTGCGCGAATCGCGCCCGCCGCAACGCGCTGGGTCGATCTTGGCTCAGGCGGTGGGTTTCCCGGATTGGTGCTCGGCTTCCTGCTCAAAGGACGTCCCGGCGCATCGATCGATCTTGTCGAGAGCAACCGCAAGAAGGCGTCGTTCCTGCAATCGGTCGTCGGACAGTTCGATTTGCCGGCGCGGGTTCTGGCGAAGCGCATCGACGACAGCTATGCGCTTGTTTCCGCACCGGAAATCGTCACGGCGCGGGCGCTGGCGGCGCTCCCGGACCTGCTCGATCTGGCAGCACCCTGGCTGATTAAAGGGGCGCGCGCGCTTTTCCATAAAGGCCGGGATTACCGGGCCGAAGTGGAAGAAAGCACTCACCGCTGGACCTTCGATCTGGTAGAACATTCGAGCATGACCGACCCCCATGGCGTCATCCTCGAAATCAGCGACTTGCGTCCGGCGAAACAGCAATGAATTACTGGCATAGGCCCATGAGCAAAGCACCGCGTATCATCACTGTTGCCAACCAGAAGGGCGGCGTCGGCAAGACAACGACGGCCATCAATCTGGCGACGGCCCTGGCCGCGATCGGCGAGCGCGTGCTGATCGTCGATCTCGATCCGCAGGGCAATGCCAGCACCGGGCTCGGCATCGACCGCAAGGATCGGACCGTCTCGTCCTATGATGTGCTGACCGGCGAGCTCGAGCTGGAAGCGGCCGCCGTGCCGACGGCGGTGCCCGGCCTGTCGATCGTGCCCTCCACGCTCGACCTGCTCGGCATCGAGATGGAGATCGCCTCGGCGCCCGACCGTGTGCTCAGGCTCCGCAATGCTCTGCGCGCCGCGGCAGAGCGTTCGGCGCCGTTCGGCTATGTGCTGATCGATTGTCCGCCCTCGCTCAATCTTTTGACTTTGAATTCAATGGCGGCAGCCGATTCCGTTCTCGTGCCGCTGCAATGTGAGTTCTTCGCGCTGGAGGGTCTCAGCCAGTTGCTGGAAACGGTCGAGCAGGTGCGCGGCACGATCAATCCGGACCTGACCATCCAGGGGATCGTGCTCACCATGTATGACGGGCGCAACAACCTCGCCAACCAAGTGGTGCAGGATGTACGCACCCATATGGGCGACAAGGTCTATGAGACGATCATCCCGCGCAATGTGCGGGTCTCCGAAGCGCCGTCCTATGGCAAGCCGGCGATCCTCTATGACCTGAAATGCTCCGGCAGCCAGGCTTATCTGCAGCTCGCCTCCGAGGTGATCCGCCGTGAGCGCAAGCTGCGCGCCGCCTGAGCCGTAGCGGCCTAGCGGCGGTGGTTAATCAGCCGATTCGATTCCGAAACGATCTGGACATTATAATGACCGAAGACCAATCGAGAAAAAGACTGGGCCGTGGCCTCGCTGCGCTTATCGGCGAAATCGACCGTCCGGCGGCGCGGGAAAAGCCGAGTGCGACGGTGGCGGCTGACGGCAAGGTGCCGATCGAATTCGTCAGCCCGAACCCGAAGAACCCGCGCCGGCATTTCGGCGATGCCGAGCTCACCGACCTTGCCCAGTCGATTCGCGAGCATGGCGTGGTGCAGCCGGTGGTGGCGCGCCCCTCGCCCTCTCAGCCCGGCCGCTACGAGATCATCGCCGGCGAGCGGCGCTGGCGGGCGGCGCAGCGCGCCGGGCTCACCGAAATCCCGGTCATCGTGCGCGACGTCAACGATCGCACGGCGCTGGAGCTGGCGATCATCGAGAACGTGCAGCGCGCCGACCTCAATCCTGTCGAGGAGGCGCAAGGCTATCAGCAGCTCATCGACGAGCATGGCTATACCCAGGCCGATCTCGGCCAGGTGATCGGCAAGAGCCGCAGCCATGTCGCCAACACGCTGCGTCTGCTGAAGCTGCCTCCCGTGATCCACTCGATGCTGGTCGACGGTGATCTGTCCGCCGGCCATGCACGTACGCTGGTGACTGCCGAGGATCCCGCCGGGCTTGCCAAGCGCATCGTCAAGGAGGGGCTTTCGGTGCGCCAGGCCGAAGCGCTGGCGCAGACGCCCGCCGGTCCGACACCGGCCAAGGCGAAGTCCGCGACAAGCGCGCCCGAAAAGGATCCCGACACGCTGGCGCTGGAGAAGCTGATGACCGACACGATCGGCATGATCGTGAGCATCGAGCACAAGGGCAAGGGCGGCACGCTGCGCGTCGATTACCGCTCGCTGGAGCAGCTCGACGAGTTGTGCCGACGGCTGAAGGACGAACGGTAGGCGGCTGCGGCGCAACGGTATTTGCCGTGATTTGAGATTTTGCCTTAAGGTTGGATACGACTGATATATCGGTGATAACAATAGTGGGCTGGCGATGCGCCGGCCCTTTTTTGTTTTGGCTGGCCAAGGCGGCGGGGACAGCTGATCTCCCCCATTGTGGGGGAGATGCCCGGCAGGGCAGAGGGGGGCGCGAAGGAACGCCATCATCTCATGAGCGCAACAACGACCGAACGACATGGATTGACATTAAATCATTGTAGCGTCGACAGAATTCAGTGCCAATGCGCCTCCGCCAAGGCCAGGATTCTTGGGAGGTCGACGCCAAAAGCCGATACGCTGGCGGGACAGCGCCCCTCTGTCCTGCCGGACATCTCCCC
>NZ_RZRY01000359.1:0-6587 GCF_003998035.1 Mesorhizobium sp. M2A.F.Ca.ET.039.01.1.1
GATCTTCTCCGGCCGGATCGCGAAGACGATGTCGGAGCCGGCAGCGGCGTTGCCGCCATTGTCGACGACGATCTGGGCGCCGGTCGCGCCGGTGATGCGCGTCGCGTTTGCCGTGTGCTCGGCAACCTTGCCCTCGAACATGTTCACGTTGCCGACGAAATGCGCCACGAAACGCGAGGTCGGCGCCTCGTAGATCTCGGCCGGCGTGGCGACCTGCATGACCTCGCCCTTGTCCATGATGGCGATGCGATCGGCCATGGTCATGGCTTCTTCCTGGTCGTGGGTGACGACGACGAAGGTGAGGCCGAGCTCCTGCTGCAGGTCCATCAGCTCGAATTGCGTTTCCTCGCGCAGCTTCTTGTCCAAAGCGCCGAGAGGTTCGTCGAGCAGCAGAACCTTGGGCCGCTTGGCGACCGAGCGCGCAAGCGCCACGCGCTGGCGCTGACCGCCCGAGAGCTGATGCGGCTTGCGCTTGGCGAACTGCTCGAGCTTGACCAGCTTCAGCATCTCCGCGACGCGTTTTTCAATATCAGGCCCCGGCATACCTTCCTGCTTGAGGCCGAAGGCGATGTTCTTCTCCACCGTCATATGCGGGAACAGCGCGTAGGACTGGAACATCATGTTGACGGGCCGCTTGTAGGGCGGGATGCCGCGCAGGTCCTGCCCGTCCAGCAGGATGCGGCCCGCCGTCGGCTCCTCGAAGCCGGCGAGCATCCTGAGCAGGGTCGACTTGCCGCAACCGGAGGCGCCGAGCAGCGCGAAGAATTCGCGCTCGAAGATGGTCAGCGACAGATTGTTCACGGCGGTGAAGTCACCGAACTTCTTGGTGACCTTGTCGAACTGGATATATGGCTTGGCGTTCGGGTCGTTCCATGGCGCGAAATCCCTGCGGATGCTGCCAAGCGATTTCATGATCCCCACTCCGTTACTTTTTTGATTCCCCAAAAGAAAGCGACCCCGGCAGTTGGCTGCCAGGGTCGTGTCTCAATGCTTACTGACCGGTGACGATCTTGGTCCAGGTGCGCGTGATGACGCGCTGTGTCTTTGGATCATATGGCTTGACGGTATAAAGCTTCTTGGTCGTCTCTTCGTCGGGATAGACCGCTGGATCTTCCAGGATCGCCTTGTCGACGAATTGCTGCGAAGCCTTGTTGCCGTTGGCGTAGAGCACGTAGTTCGACGACTTGGCGATGACTTCGGGGGTCATCATGTAGTTGATGAACTCGAGCGCTTCGGCGACATGCGGCGCGTCCGCCGGGATCGCCATCTGATCGAACCACATCTGGGCGCCTTCCTTCGGCACCGAATAGCCGATCTCGACGCCCTGCTTGGCTTCCTCGGCGCGGTTGCGCGCCTGGAAGACGTCGCCCGACCAGCCGATCGCCAGGCAGATGTCGCCATTGGCCAAGGCGTTAATGTATTCGGACGAATGGAACTTGCGGATATAGGGCCGGACCTTGAGCAACGCGTCCTCGGCCTTGGCAATGTCATCGGGCGAGGTGCTGTTGGGATCAAGGCCGAGATATTTCAGCGCCGCCGGAATGATGTCGGCGGGAGAATCCAGCACATAGACGCCGCAATCCTTCAGCTTGGCCAGCTTGTCCGGATTGAAGAAAACATCCCAGCTGTCGATCTTGTCGGTGCCGAGCGCAGCCGTCACCTTCTTGACGTTATAGCCGAGGCCGACGGTGCCCCACATGTAGTTGACCGAATATTCGTTGCCCGGATCGTATTTGGCGGTGCGCTCGGAGATGACGTCCCACATGTTGGAGATGTTCGGCAGCTTCGACTTGTCGAGCTTCTGGAACACGCCCGCCTGAATTTGCCTGGCCAGAAAAGGTCCGGTTGTAACCACCACGTCATAGCCGGAGCCGCCGGCCAGCAGCTTCGTTTCGAGGATCTCGTTGGAATCGAAGGTGTCGTAGACGACCTTGATGCCGGTCTTCTTGGTGAAGTCGTCGATGATCGAGCTGTCGATATAGTCCGACCAGTTGTAGACGTTGACAACGCGGTCCTCGGCATGGCCGCCTGCCGTGAAAAGCGTCAGAAATACCGACGTCGCCGAAAGCCAGAGCGCTTTGCGGATCATAATGTTCTCCTTTGGTGAGTGTTCCCTTGCCGGCTCGTCGCGATATGGCGGCGCGGCATTGATTTCAGGCTATTGGGCTTTCCGAAGGGCAACAAGCGCGACCTGTCGGCGCTGCGCCGGGTTGCCGGTCGGTGGTCAAAGACCTCCCGCAGGGCGCCCTTGTAAGGTACCCGGGCGGCGTCAGCGGCGTTCGCCGTGGCGTGGGCAGAGATACGACGATGTGATCCGGCCCTGGTCGGGCCGGCAGAGACACTTGGCAAGATACGCCTGTCTTGTTGTTGCCGTGATCGCAGCCTGCCCGCCCGGCAGCGGGGTTGTCAATGGGGAAGGCTGCCTAAAGCGCGTCGCGCCGAGAGGGGTTCAGGCGACGCGCTTTCGGTCTTTGTTTTGATGCATGTCGTTCGCCCAAAAACCGCTGCGCACTTTTGGGCGACATGCTGTTGTCTTGATCGCATGTCGTTGTCCCAGGACCGCTGCACACTTCTGGGTGACATGCTGTTGTCTTGATGCATGTCGTTCTCCCAAAACCGCTGCGCACTTTTGGGCGACATGCATTGGTCAATTGGGTGACGGCAGGCCGGTGATGCCGGGGCGCGCCGGCCGCGCCTGACGTTTGAACTCCAGGCCGATATGGACGAGCAGCGCGGTGACCACGATCGCGCCGCCGATGATGGTGCGCACCGACGGCACCTCGGAATGGACGAGCCAGACCCAGATCGGCCCGAGGATCGGCTCGAAAGTGCCGAGCAGCGCCGCGATTGCCGCCGGCACGAGCCGGGCGCCCATGGCAAAAAAGGCGAGGCCGACGCCGAGGTTGACGACGCCGAAGGCGAAGAGGAAGCCCATGTCGCGTGCGGACACCGCAAACTGCGAGGCCTGGGCGGCGGCAAAGATACCGGCAAGCAGCGCGCCGAGACAGGTGGCCGGCACCATGCGCACATGAGCAAAGCGCCGGGTGATCACCGTCGCGAACGAAAACATCACCGCAATCAGCAGCGCCAGGCCGTCGCCGATCGGGGACACGGCCCCGTCGAGGGATTCAGAGACCATGATGGCAACCCCAGCGATGACGGCGGCGATGGCAATCCAGGTGGCTTGGCTCACGCGCTCGCGAAACAGCAGCCAGGCGAGCAAGGCGGCCAGAAGCGGCACGCCGGCTTGCATCAGGAGAATGTTTGCAACCGTCGTATAGGCAAGCGCAACGATAAAGCTGGTCGAGGCCGTGGCAAAGCACAAGGCCACGCCGAGACCAGGCAGGCCCATGTCGCGGAACAATCTCAACGTGCCCCGCCAGCCGTCGCGCCAGACCATGAACGCGACGAGGAAGGCCACCGCCCAGAGCGAGCGCCAGAACACCACGGCCCAGCTGTCGTCGACATGGATGAAACGGGCGATGGTGCCGCCAAAACTCCACATCAGCGCCGAGAGGAAGACCAGCAGCATGCCGATCCGCTCCTCGCGCGGCGAGACGTCTGGTAGGGCGACGCGAGGCGATGCGGTATCGGTCATGGACATGATTGTCAGCGAGTTATGCGCGCTATGGTGCACCAAGGACAACAGGAACTCTGCGTCTCAAACGACAGAACTGTGTCTCAATCGCGTAGCGCAAAGTAGAAAGCCGTGCGTGATCCAGCATTCACTGAAATGTGGGACAACGTCGCAGCGGTTTACTTCGACACAGGTCGAACCTGCGCCCACGCGCAGGTCCGGACGGCGTGTATCATCCCTGAAAATCGAAGGCGCTGAGGCCCGTCACCATCTCGTCAAGGCCGAGCGGGCGCGTCACCGGCGGCTCGGCGCGCGCCAGGCAGCCGGCGCGCTCGCAAAGCCTGCAGGCGGGGCCGACCGGAGTGGCGAAACCTTGCCCGGGCTTGCCGGGGGATCCGGCCGGCAGCGCCGCGCCATAGACGATCTCGTCGCGAAAGCCGATATCGCAACCAAGCAGGAGCGCGGTGCGGCGCGGCCGTTCGGAGAAGGCGCCTTGCGGGCCTTCCAGGGTGCGGGCGATGCAAAGGAACTCGGCGCCATCGGGCATTTCCACCGCCTCGACCAGGATCTGGCCCGGCTGCGAGAAGGCCGCGTGAATGGGAAGCTTGGGGCAGCCGCCGCCGAAGCGGCTTTGCGGATAACCCTGGCTGCCGGCCTTGCGGAAGCGGTTGCCGGCATTGTCGACTTCCAGCATGAAGAACGGCACGCCCGCCGCGCCCTGCCGCTGCAGCATGGTCAGGCGGTTGGCCGCCTGTTCGAAAGAGACGCCGAAGCGGGAACGCAAGACATCGATATCATAGCGGGCGCGAACGGCGGCGGCGTGGAAAGCCTGGTAGGGCATCATCAACGCATGCGCGGCATAGCGGCCGAGCTCGAAGCGGGCGAGCCGGCGGGCCTCGTCCGTGCCGAGCTTCAGCCCCTGGATCTCGCCCGCGACGGCCACCGACATGCGCATCAGGCTCGCCTCCATGGCGACTTCGCGCAGTTGATCGAAGGGCGACAGACGCTCCGACAGGAACAGGCGCTGCGAATGACGGTCATAGCGGCGGCGCCAGTTGGGCATGGTGGCGACCGGCAGCACCTTGACGACGATGCCGTGCTCGCGCCTCAACCAGGCCTTCAGCGCGCCGAACAGATCGTCGCCGGGCTCGAGGAGCGATGTGAAAGCCTCCGCCTCCTCCTCCAGCGCAGCAAAGTGGTTCGGCCGACGTTCGAACACTTCGTGGACTTCGTCGGCGGGCAGGCGCGCGCCGGACAGGGCGGTCGCCCTGCCCTCCTTGGCCAGCAGCTGGTTGAGATCGGACAGGCGCTCGGCCTGCTCGCGATAGGCGCGAAAGAGCTTCACCATCGCCGCCGAGGCATTGGGCGCCGTCTCGGCAAGGTCGATCAGCTCCTGATCACCGGGCAGTTCGCCGGCAAGAAGCGGATCGCTGAACGCTTCGCGCAAGGCCGCGATCGAGCCTTTGGTCTCTCCCTGCAATTCATGCGGATCGACCTTGTAGACGGAGGCCAGCTTGAGGATGAGTTGCACCGTCAGCGGCCGCTGGTTGCGTTCGATAAGATTGAGGTAGGAGGGCGAGATGCCCAATCCCTCGGCCATTGCCGTCTGGGTCAGCCCCCTGGCGTTGCGCAGCCGGCGCAGCCGAGGCCCGGCAAAGATCTTCTGGTCGGCCATCGCTTCCACCTTTGACAAGATTTACAGGCGCATCGAACCCAACGCCCGCCTTGCCGCTTTTACAATCATGACAAATTAACAGAGCGGACTTGTCAATGGCAACACAGCTTTTCCTTTATTTTCGGCACCAAGCGGCGGTTTCTCTGGCCTATTTCGCGCTGCAATGTAAACGTTGTCATACACAGACGTCGGGGATATGGCCTTGCGATGTGGCGCTGAAGCAGTTTTCAAACGATCCGGAGTGACCAATGACCGATTTTTACAACCTCGTCCCCTCCGCGCCGGAAGGCCGTTTCGATGGCATCGAGCGCCCCTACTCGCCAGAGGATGTGAAGCGGCTGCGCGGCTCCGTGCAAATCCGCCAGACGCTAGCCGAGATGGGTGCGAACCGGCTGTGGAAGCTCATCCACGAGGAGGATTTCGTCAACGCGCTCGGCGCGATGTCCGGCAACCAGGCCATGCAGCAGGTTCGGGCCGGGCTGAAGGCGATCTATCTCTCGGGCTGGCAGGTGGCAGCGGACGCCAACACGGCTTCGGCCATGTATCCGGACCAGTCGCTTTATCCGGCCAATGCGGCGCCGGAACTCGTCAAGCGCATCAACCGCACCCTGCAGCGCGCCGACCAGATCGAGACATCCGAAGGCAACGGGCTTTCGGTCGAGACGTGGTTCGCGCCGATCGTCGCCGATGCCGAAGCCGGTTTCGGCGGCCCGCTCAACGCCTTCGAGATCATGAAGGCCTTCATCGAGGCGGGTGCTGCCGGCGTCCACTATGAGGACCAGCTGGCGTCGGAAAAGAAGTGCGGCCATCTCGGCGGCAAGGTGCTGATCCCGACCGTGGCGCATATCCGCAACCTCAACGCGGCGCGCCTGGCGGCCGACGTGATGGGCACGCCGACGCTGGTCGTGGCGCGCACGGACGCGGAAGCGGCGAAGCTCTTGACCTCCGATATCGACGAACGCGACCGGGCTTTTGTCGATTACGATGCAGGCCGCACGGTCGAGGGCTTCTACAATGTGAGGAACGGCATCGAGCCTTGCATCGCGCGCGCCGTGGCCTATGCGCCGCATGCCGACCTGATCTGGTGCGAGACCTCGAAGCCGGATCTGGCACAGGCCAGGAAGTTCGCCGAAGGCGTGCACAAGCATCATCCGGGCAAGCTGCTCGCCTACAACTGCTCGCCGTCGTTCAACTGGAAGAAGAACCTCGACGACGCAACGATCGCGAAGTTCCAGAGGGAGCTTGGCGCGATGGGCTACAAGTTCCAGTTCATCACGCTGGCCGGCTTCCACCAGCTGAACTTTGGCATGTTCGAGCTGGCGCGCGGCTACAAGG
>NZ_RZRY01000035.1:0-22354 GCF_003998035.1 Mesorhizobium sp. M2A.F.Ca.ET.039.01.1.1
GTTCGTCGAAGGTGACGATCCGGCGTTGATGCATGAGCGGATGGCGGTCGTGCTCGACGATGCGCTCGACCGCATCAAGGCGATCCAGGATGCGGCCCGCGGCGGCGCGAAGACCGCGCAGCCGCGGCCGAAATGGCCGATGATCGTGCTACGAAGCCCGAAGGGCTGGACCGGTCCGAAGGAGGTCGACGGGCTGAAGACCGAGGGATTCTGGCGCGCCCACCAGGTCCCGCTTTCCGGCCTGGCCGAGAACCCAGAGCATCTGAGGATGCTTGAGGCGTGGATGAGAAGCTACCGGCCCGAAGAGCTTTTCGACGCCGCCGGCGCACCCCTGGCCGCGATCCGCGCCACCGCGCCGCAAGGTGACAGGCGCATGAGCGCCAATCCGAATGCCAATGGCGGCCTGCTGCGGCGGTCTCTCGAACTGCCTGGCCTGGATGAGCACGCTGTCCCGGTCGAGCGGCCCGGCGGCGTCAAGGCGGAGTCGACCCGTGTCATGGGCCGCTTCCTGCGCGACGTCATGACGTTGAACCGGGCTGCCAGGAATTTCCGCATCGTCGGCCCCGACGAGACGGCCTCGAACCGGTGGCAGGACGTCTTCGAGGTGACGGAGCGCGCCTGGATGGAAGAGATCGTTCCCGAGGATGTCCACCTGGCGCGGGAAGGCAGGGTTCTGGAAATTCTATCCGAGCATACGTGCCAGGGTTGGCTGGAAGGTTACCTGCTCACCGGGCGCCACGGCTTCTTCTCCTGCTACGAGGCCTTCACGCACATCGTCGATTCCATGTTCAACCAGCATGCGAAATGGCTGGATGCCTGCCGCAAGCTCCCCTGGCGGCGGCCGATCGCTTCGCTGAACTATCTGTTGTCCAGCCATGTCTGGCAGCAGGAGCACAATGGCTTCAGCCATCAGGATCCAGGCTTCATCGACGTGGCGCTGAACAAGAAGGCGGACGTCGTGCGCGTCTACCTGCCGGCGGACGCCAACAGCCTGCTTTGCGTGACCGACCATGTGCTTAAGACATGGAACCGCATCAACGTCATCGTCGCCGGCAAGGCCAATTCCTGGCAGTGGCTGTCCATCGACGAGGCGAAAGTCCACTGCGGCGCCGGCATTGGGATATGGGAATGGGCGTCGACCGACGGCGGCGCCGAGCCGGATGTGGTGATGGCCTGCGCCGGCGACGTGCCGACGCTCGAGACCCTGGCCGCCGTTCAGATCCTGAGGCGCCACATTCCCGACCTCAAGGTCCGTGTGGTGAACATTGTCGATCTGATGACGCTGCAGCCGAAGGAACATCACCCGCACGGGCTGTCGGACCATGAGTTCGACGCGTTGTTCACCAGGGACAAGCCTGTCATCTTCGCCTATCACGGCTATCCGTGGACGATCCACCGCCTGACCTACCGGCGGACCAATCACGACAACATCCATGTGCGCGGCTACAATGAGGAAGGGACGACGACGACGCCGTTCGACATGACCGTGCTGAACGGGCTCGACCGCTATCATCTCGTGCTCGGCGTGCTCGACCGCATTCCCGAGCCGGCCGGCGCGCACATCCAGCTGAGGCAGGCCATGGAAGGCAAGCTGATCGAGCACGCAGCCTATATCCGCAAGCACGGGCAGGACATGCCCGAGATACTCGGCTGGAAGTGGGAGCGGTAATCGATGACGAGGCGCCGGGCCGAGAGGATCGGGCTTGCAAAAGCGGCGGGGACCGGCCGGCCATGACCGACGCAATTCTCGTCCTCAATGGCGGCTCATCGAGCCTGAAGTTCGCCGTCTTCCAATGGCGCGACGAGCTCCATCTGCTGGTGCGCGGCAGCGTCTCGTCGATCGGCGAGCGGCCCCGGCTCCACGTCGCGCCCACGGCAATGACGCCGTCATTCGACAGGAGCCTTGGCGAACAGCCGATCTCCATCGGCACGGCGTTCGAAGCCGTTGCGTCCTATCTTGCGGACCGCGGCCTCCTGCGCCGGGTGGGCCGGGTCGGACATCGCATCGTGCATGGCGGCCGGGAGTTTGTCCGCGCAATGCTGCTCGACGAGCGCACGCTCGGTGCCTTGCGCAGGCTGGAGCCGCTCGCCCCGATTCATCAGGCGATCAACCTGGAGCTCGTCGACCTGGCCAGCCGCCTCCTGCCCGGCACCATGCAGGTCGGCTGCTTCGATACGGCCTTCCACGCGGCGCAGCCCGAGCACGCAAGGCTTTATGGCCTGCCGCATGAGATGGCGGAGCAAGGCATCGTCTCCTACGGCTTCCATGGGCTCTCCTACAGCCATATCGCCAGCGAGCTCAACAACCGTTATGGCGCCGCCGCCGGCGGCCGGACGATCGTTGCCCATCTCGGCAGCGGTGCGAGCCTGTGCGCGATGAAGGCAGGCGTAAGCCACGCCACCACCATGGGCTTCTCGACGCTTGACGGCCTGGTCATGAGCACGCGTTGCGGCGCGATCGATCCCGGCATCCTCCTGCACCTTCTGCAGGACCGGAAGCTGTCGTCGGACGAACTTGCCGACCTGCTCTATCAGCGATCCGGTCTGCTCGGGGTATCCGGCATCTCGGGAAACATGCAGACGCTGCTTGCATCGAAAGACCCGGCGGCGATGCGCGCCGTCGATCTCTTCGTCTATCGTGTCGGGCGCGAGATCGGATCGCTTGCCGCGGCGATTGGCGGGCTCGACACCATCGTGTTCACGGCGGGCATCGGCGAGCATGCGCCCGCGATCCGGCAGAGCATCTGCGAAGCCGCGGGATGGCTGGGCGTCGGGCTCGACGAGGAGTTGAACGCGCATGGCGAAGAACTGATCAGCGCCCCGGATTCCCTGGTCGACGTGCTTGTCATTCCCGCCGACGAGGAACGTGCGGTGGCCGCTGAGTTGCTCGGCTTCGAAGGCTTCGAAGGCAAAGACTAAATGATATCGCCCGGAAGCGCGCGGCGCTCCCGGGCGATATCATCAAACAAATGCGACTCGCCTCAGCCCGGCAACGAGGCGCCGAGCTTCCGCTGAACCAGGACGAGCGTCGGGTCGTCGGGATCCGTCGTGACGATGAAGCCCATCTCGCGCTCGAGTTCGATCGCTGCGCGGTTTTCGCGGCTCTCGATCGATTCGATGGTCTCTATCCCATGATCGTCGGCATAACGCGCGACATAGCCGAGAAATTCCCAGCTGACGCCGAGATGCTTGCGATCCTCGCGGATGCAGATGGCGACTTCGCCATGCCGATCGGCCGGGTCCGCGGCGAGGGTCGCCACCGCAATCAGCATTCCGTCGGTGGAGAAGGCGAGAAAATTATGGACGTGCGGATCGTCGGATCGGGTCATCGCCACAAGCCGCTCATGCGAGACTTCCTTCACGGCTCCGAGGAAGCGGAAGCGCAGATCCTCCGGTGTCACATGGGTAAAGAACTCGGCGACGATCGGCTCATCGTCGGGACGCGCTCGACGCACCTCGAAGCGAAATCCGGTGTGGGTCGTAAGCATGGTTTTCATTTTCAGCCCCTTTTCAGGATTGATGCGCGGGATTGGCGCAATGGCCTCATTCACCCATTGCCAGCAGCGTGTCGCGTTTCAGAATTTCGATGCTGCGCAGGCTGAGCAGGCGGATCACGCCCTTCTCTTTCAGGCGGGTGAAGACCCGCGACACGGTTTCGATGGTGAGGCCGAGATAGTCGCCGATGTCGTTGCGCGACATAGGCAGTTCCACCTGCCGCAGCCCGCCCTGACGCTCCGACATTTCGACGAGGAACGCCGCGACGCGCTCGATGGCGTTCTGGCGGCCGAGCACCAGGAGATGTTCCTGCGCCCGAGTCAGGCCTTTGAGCGCCAGAGGCAGGAGCTGACGCGACATGTCCGTGCCTGACGGAGCGCGGAAGACCCGGACACCAGTCGCGTTGATCGCCTCGGCGAAGAAGTGATGGGTGACGTCGGCCTCGAAACCGAAGGTCTCTCCCGCCAGGTGGAATGCGCTGATCTGCCTGCGACCGTCGGCGAGCAGGCGGTAGATGCGAACCGCGCCGAATTCGACTTGATAGAGCGCGCCGGCCTTTTCGCCCTGGGCATAGATTTCAGCGCCTGCCGTGAAGAAGCTGACCGGCGTCGCCGGCCCTTCGAAGGCTGGCGCGGGGCTCTGATGGGGAAGATAGGACGGCAGGTCGATCTTGGCGGAGGCTTGAGCGTACATGGATGTGGTCCCAGTGAATTTGTGACAACAGCAATCGCCCAAATCCAGCCATGCCGAAATTCGGTTATGTCCCTACGGGAAACTACTTAGTGCGATCCCAGATCACCCTGCCGAGCCAGACATGTCGAGCAGGCCGCCTGGCACGTCCGCCAACTGGGTCCGCGATTGACCACGATCAAGGCCGGCATGACTTGACTCGGCATTGTTTGGCCGGAGCAACCAGGGGAAACCGACCATGAACTCCGAGATGATTGAAATCTGGACCGGGATACTCGGCCTTGCCTATCTTGCCGCGCAGGCCTTTATTTCGAGATGCTCCGTGCCAGGAAGCACGTCCGAGCAAGGCACGGTCATGCCCGGCCGTATCCGGACAGGATAAGGCGCTCGCGATAGGAAAGGATGCCGGACCAGCGCGGTTTCATTCTTTCGTGCCGTGGGAAAGCCGGTCCGTTCCAGTCTGTCTTCCGAGAAACGGGGAAGCGTGATGAAGGCAATGGTGCTGGAAAAGCCCGGTACGCTCCTGAATCTCGTCGACCGTCCGGATCCCTTGCCGGGGGCGGGCGAGATCAGGCTCAAGGTGGTGGCATGCGCGGTATGTCGCACCGACCTGCACGTCGTGGACGGTGACTTGCCATCGCCAAAGCTGCCGCTCGTGCCGGGCCACGAAATCGTCGGCATCGTCGATCTTGTCGGTGAAGGCGTATCGCGAGCCCGGCTTGGGCAGAGGGTAGGCGTTCCGTGGCTGGGGCACACGTGCGGACATTGTCCCTATTGCAACGCCGGCGCCGAAAACCTCTGCGACCAGCCGCTCTTCACCGGCTACACGCGCGACGGCGGCTTCGCCAGTCATGTCGTTGCCGACGAGCATTTCGCCTTCGAGCTCGATGCCGCCGCGGATCCGGTGTCGCTGGCGCCGCTCCTGTGCGCTGGTCTGATCGGCTGGCGCTGTCTCAAGAAGGCCGGCGATGGCCGCCGGCTGGGCATCTTTGGCTTCGGCGCCGCCGCGCATATCATCACGCAGGTCGCAATCTGGCAGGGACGTGAGATCTTTGCCTTCACGCGGCCTGGCGACATCCAGGCACAGGAATTCGCGCGCTCATTGGGCGTTGCCTGGGCAGGGGCGTCCGATGAATTGCCTTCGGTCGAACTTGACGCCGCGATCATTTTCGCGCCGGTCGGCGAACTGGTGCCGGCCGCGTTGCGGGCTGTCCGCAAGGGCGGCCGGGTGGTCTGCGGCGGCATCCATATGAGCGACATTCCATCGATGCCCTACAGGCTTCTGTGGGAAGAACGGGAATTGGTGTCGGTCGCCAACCTGACCCGCCGGGACCCCGAGGAGTTCTTTCCGATCGCGAGGGACGCCCGGGTGCGCACGCACACAAAGGTCTATCCGCTGGAGCGGGCGAACCAGGCGCTGGATGATTTGCGCATGGGCAGGCTGAGTGGCGCCGCCGTCCTTAAGCCTTGACGGTCCTGGACCGCGCGTTCGCCTAGCCGTGGCATCTGCTTTAGCCGGTTCGTCCCTGGCCGGCAGAGTCGGTCAGGGGCGGGTCGGGATGGCCGATGAAAACAGGCACGCAGCGCGACATTCTTCTCCCGGACGGCTTGCCGAGCTGCGCTATGGCTGCTCGACCCGGGCCACCTGGTAGGTGTGCATGGCCCCGTTGCGCTTGATCGAGACGTACTCGCCAGTGAGGAAGCGCTCCTCGCCGAGATGAAAGCCGACCTCGTCGTCACGATCGCTTTCGGCGTAATCGAAATACCATTGGCCACCCGGCTTGCGCCGCAGGCGGCCGACAAGATCGTCCTCGCCGGTGCGGAAGCGGCGGACGCGGCAGAAGCCCTTGTGCGATTTCCACTCCTCCGCGTCCAGCCGTCCCTCATTGGTGAGCGGTGCGAGCACATCGTAGCCTTCCTCGCGGTCTCCTTCCGGATGACCTTTTTCGCGTGCGAGAAGCAGGCGGATGTTCCTGAATTTCGGGGTGAGGTCGTGCAAGCTGGTCATGGCAGACTCCTTCGAGGCCATTCCTATCGCGGCGATCGGAGGTGACCTTGATCAAGGTCAAACGGGCATCGGCTCGCGGCTCAACTGGTGCCTGTCGGCACATGACCGCGAACCCAATTGACGATCTGGCCGGCACTCATCGCCCCCGATACGCGCGCGATTTCCCGCTGGCGGTGAAACAGGATCACGGTGGGGATACCGCGAATGCCCAGCCTCGCCGCGATGGCCTGCTCCTTGTCGGAATTCAGCTTGACCAGCCGGATGCGAGGCTCCAGCGCCTTGGCGGCGGCCTCATAGGCCGGCGCCATCATCTTGCAGGGACCGCACCACGGAGCCCAGACGTCGACCAGGACGGGCAGGCTGCCGCGCCCGATCTGACGGTCGAAGTTCGCTGCGTCGATGTCCTGCGGGACCCCGGAAAACAGCCGGGCGCCGCATTTTCCGCATTGCGCTTCGGCGCTGTTTCGGTTCGGCGGCAGGCGGTTGACCACGCCGCATTTGGTGCAAACCACCAGATTCTCCTGCGTCATGACGTTCTCCCATTTCGATCGTGGCCGAGACGCCCGTCGCCAAGGGCCCGCAGCGCATTGACGATGACGGCGACGTCTATGCCCTCTTGCAGCAGTGCTCCCGCCACCGGCGTTATATGCCCCATGGCGGCCGCGATCATCGCCGCGCCCGAGAGCCCCAGCCCGACGACGATGCTCTGCAGGGCGATCCCGCGCGTGCGCCTGGCGATACGCAATGCTTCCGCGACAGGTTCCAGCCTGTCGGTCAGCACGACCACGTCCGCCGCCTCGGACGAAGCTGTCCCGCCGCGGGCTCCCATGGCAATGCCTACGGTCGCCGCGGCAAGGGCAGGCGCATCGTTGATGCCGTCGCCGACCATCATCGTCGGCGCCGCAGCCTTTTCGGCCTCGACTGTCCCAACCTTGTCGGCCGGCGTGGCGTTGGCGAAGACGGCATCAAGATCGAGCGAAGCGGAGACCTTTTCGGCCGCCGCGCCGTCATCGCCAGTCAGCATGACTATCCGGGTGACGCCTGCCGAACGCAAAGCCTCGACAGTGCCGGGCGCATCCTCGCGTATGGCGTCTCCGAATGTGAAAACAGCGGCAAGCCGGCCATCGATGGCCACAAACACCCTGAGCACCTGCGTGTCGCGATACCGGCTCTCTCCGCTCTCCGCCCAGTTGGGCAATGGCCCGTTTCCAAGAACCAGCGGCCTCGATCCGGCCACGACCGACATCCCATCCACCTGACCTTCAAGGCCTTCTCCCCGATGCTCGCGGACATCACAGGGTTGGGAAAGCAAAAGGTTCCCATGGCGGGCAATGCGGACAATCGAATCCGCAAGAACGTGGTGCGAAGCCTGTTCAAGCGAGGCGAGCAGCCGCAGCGGTTCATCGGTTCCCTGGCCTGGAGCGACGTCGATCTCGATCAACTCGGCGCCGCCGAGCGTCAGGGTCCCCGTCTTGTCGAAGATCGCGGTGCGTATCTGGGCAAGCGCCTCCAGCGCCGCGCTGCCCTTCATGAGGATGCCGGCGCGGGCGGCACGCGACACACCGCCGATGAATGCGACGGGCGCCGCGAGGATCAGCGGGCAGGGCGTCGCGACCACCAGGACGGCGAGAGCGCGGATCGGATCACCGGAAAGATACCAGGCGATGGCGGCGATCAGCAGCGTGGCCGGAAGCAAGAGCAGGGCAAAACGGTCGGCAATGCGTATGAGCGGCGCCTTGGCGGTTTGCGCGGCGGCGACCATGCGCACGATCGCGGCGTAGGTGCTTTTGTCAGCGATAGCCGAGGCCCGCATGACAAAGACCTCGCCGACATTGACGGTGCCGCTGCGCAATGCGTCGCCGGCGCCGCGCCGCTCCGGCAGGGGCTCTCCGGTGACCGTCGACTCATCGACCTGGGCCGAGGCGTCGATCAGGACGCCGTCCACGGGCAGCAATTCGCCGGCGCGCACCAGAAGCTCGTCGCCGACCGCCACCTGGTCGATCGCGACAGTTTCGGTGCCATGTGCGGATTTCCGGTGCGCCACACGCGGCGCCCTGTCGGTCAGAGCCCTGAGATTCCGCTCCGCCCGGCCGCGTGCCAGATCTTCAAGCACGGTGCCACCGGCATACATGATGGCGACGACCACCGCCGCCAAGGCCTGCCCAAGCAGCAGCGCCGCCGACATCGAAACCAGCGCGATCGTGTCGACGCCGACCCGGCCGATCCAGAAATCTCGCAGGATCGAGATGGCAAGCGCCGCCACGACGGGCAGCGTTGCCGCTGTCCAGATCGTATCGGGCGAGGCGATGTCGATACCGTTTCGCCAGACGCCCAGTCCGAGCGCCAGGCCGAGAACGGCTATGATCAGCAGCGCGCGCCGCAGCACGGATTCGTTCATGACGGCTGTCAAAGCTCGTCGATCATTTCCCGCAGCAAAAGCCGGACATCCTTTGCCGTCGCGGCAAGTTGCGGGTTGTCGATCGCTCCCATCGCCACCATCGGATCGACCGCCGCCACCTCGGTCTTGCCGGGGGCGGTCTCGGTCGCGATCACGTTACAGGGCAGCATCGCGCCGATCTTGTCCTCGGCCTGCAGCGCGCGCCATGCGAAATGCGGATTGCAGGCACCGAGGATCATATATGGCTTGAAGTCGACGCCCAGCTTGACCTTCATCGTGTGCTGGACATCGATCCTCGTCAGGATGCCGAAGCCCTTGCCGGCAAGCTTTCTGGTGACGTGTTCGATCGCCGCCGCGAACGGCATGTCGAGGCTCTTGCTGAAGTAATAGCTCATCGGATCCTCCTTCCATGGCGATCTTCGCCAGCAGCGACAGCTTGAGGGCAGTAGCTAGCCGCCGGGGTCGGATGGCGCTTTGATCCAGCGCAATGAATGCTAGCCGCCTTCGGTGAATGTGGCGGCAAGGAGTTCTCCAGGATGACAATCCGAAATCTTGAATACGCGGTCTCACCGAAATCCGTCGTTGTCGTCGGCGCGACCGAGCGCGTTGGCTCGGTCGGCCGCGTTGTCTTCGACAACATCGTCGGCGGCGGCTTCGAGGGGGAGATCTGGCCGGTCAATCCCAAACATGCGCAGGTGGTCGGCCACCGCTGCTACGGCAGGGTCGCCGATCTGCCGGGGGTTCCCGATCTGGCCGTGATCGTGACCCCTCCCGAGACTGTGCCCGATATCGTGCGGGAACTGGGCGAGAAGGGGACGCGCGCCGCCGTCGTCATCACCGCGGGGCTCAATCACGCCAATGGTCTGCGCCAGGCGATGCTCGATTCGGCCAAGCCCTCGCTCATGCGCATCATTGGCCCGAACACCGTCGGGCTGATGGTTCCCCCGGCGAAGCTCAACGCCGGTTTCGCCCATATGGCGGCGCGGCCCGGGAACATTGCGCTGATCTCGCAGTCCGGCGCCATCGCCACGTCGCTGATCGACTGGGCGGCCGAGAACAATGTCGGCTTTTCCCGGATCATTTCCCTCGGCGACATGGCGGACGTCGATGTCGGCGACTGCCTCGACATGCTGGCGGGCGATTTCCACACGCGAGCAATCGTGATGTATCTCGAAACCATACCCAATCCGCGCAAGTTCATGTCGGCCGCGCGGGCGGCGGCGCGCCTCAAGCCGGTTATCGCGATCAAGCCCGGGCGGCACGAGCAGGCGGCCAGGGCGGCCGCGACGCATACCGGAGCGCTTTCGGGCGCCGACAGGGTGGTCGACGCCGCCTTGCGCAGGGCAGGCGTGCTGCGTGTCGATGATCTCGCCGAGCTGCTCGATGCCGCCGAGACTGTCGCCCGTCACGCTCCCCTCGAGCGGGCGCGGGTCGGCATCGTCACCAATGGCGGCGGGGCCGGCGTGCTTGCCGTCGACAAGATCGTCGATCGTGGAGGCGAGCTGGCCGAACTTGCGCCCTCGACGATCGAGCGGCTCGACCGGGCGCTGCCGCCGACCTGGTCGCATGCGAACCCGGTCGACATCGTCGGTGACGCCGCGCCGGAGCGCTACGGGGCGGCGCTCGAAGCCCTGGCGGCGGATCCGGGGACGGACGTTATCCTGGTCATGAATTGCCCCACCGGGCTCGGTTCCTCGCCGGACGCGGCCAGGAAGGTCGCCGAGCTTGGCGACGACGGCGAGATCGGCGGAAAACCGCTTCTCGCGTGCTGGCTTGGCGAGCATACCGCGCGCCAAGGCCGGCGCGTCCTGACGGAAGCCGGCATCGCGAGCTTCGAGACGCCGGAGGACGCGGCGATCGCGGCGTCCTATCTCGGCGAATGGTCGCGCGCTCAGCGGGCGCTGCTGCGGACTCCCCCGAGCCGGGGTGGCGATCAGGCCGATGGCAAGGCATCGGCGCACGCCATCTTACGGAAGGTGGCCGCCGAAGGGCGACGCATGCTGACGGAGCCGGAAGCAAAAGCGGCGATAGAAGCCTACGGAATCCCCGTGCCGCGAACCATCGTCGCCGGATCCGTCGTGGAAGTGGCCCAGGCCGCCGGCGAGCTTCTCGAAAGCTCTGAAGCAGTGGTCGTCAAATTGCTGTCGAAGGTGGTCTCGCACAAGTCGAATGTCGGCGGCGTGGTCCTCGACATCGCGACCGCGGAGAAGGCCGCGGAGGCCGCCCGGTCGATCGAGACGCGCCTGCGCACGCGGTCGCCGCAGGTGAAGGCGGACGGCTACACGGTGCAAGCCATGGTCGCGCGCAAGCATGCTCAGGAACTCATACTGGGCATGAACCTCGACCCGATGTTCGGCCCGGTCATTCTGTTCGGCGCCGGCGGCACGGCGGTCGAGGTCGTGAACGATACCGCGATCGCCCTGCCGCCGCTTGACGACGTGCTGGCCGGAGACGCGATCGACGCGACCAGGATAGGCCGCCTGCTTGCCGGCTATCGCGATCGCAAGCCGGCCAACCGAGGCGCGATCATCGCCGCGCTGAACGGCCTGTCGCAAATGATCGTCGACTTCCCCTGCCTCGTCTCCCTCGACATCAACCCGCTGCTGGCCGATGCCGAAGGCGTGGTTGCGCTCGATGCGCGTATCGAGATCGACCCGCGACGGGTGGATGAGCCGGCGCCGAACCCGGCGCTTGCCATAAGGCCCTATCCGTCGGGATGGAGCCGCGATCTCCAGTCGGACGGCATGACCTTTCACATCCGGCCGATCATGCCGGCGGACGTGGCGCTTTATCCCGCGTTCCTGGCGAAGATTTCTCCCGACGACCTCAGACTGCGCTTCCTGTCGCTGCGGAAGAACTTCCCGGACCAGATGCTGAAGCGGCTCACACAGCTCGACTACGAGCGCGACATCGCCTTCGTCGCTCTTGAAAAGGACACGGGAGCGCTGGCGGGAATCGGCCGGCTTTCCTGCGATCCGGATCACAGGAGCGGTGAATATGCGCTGCTCGTGCGATCGGACCTGCAAGGCCATGGCCTGGGATGGGATCTGCTGAAACAGGTCATCGACTATGCGAAGGCCGAACGCATCGGCCGCATCGAAGGCACGATCCTCAACGAAAATCGCAAGATGCTCACAATGTGCCTGGAGTTCGGCTTCTCGATCGCGCACCACCCGAGCGAGCCCGGCCTGTCGGTGGCGACGCTGGAAGTCCGCTAGAGCGTTTCACTGTTTCACGAACACGGCGAAAGGCTCTATCTCCTTGTTTTGACGCAATTCCCGACGGAAGACCGCGGACGCTTTTCCCGGAATTGCTCCAAACGGGTGACGGCTTTATGATCCGGTCTTCCTGAAGCCGGCCGCGGATGAAACGGCGCCCTCGACCGAGGCCACCATCTCGGCCGTGATTTCGGTCACCTTGCGGTTGGCCTCGATCTTGCGCCAGGACATCGGACCGGCATCGCGCTGCAATTGCCGCGAAAGGATGTCGATCGTGGCATCGGAGGGGCTGCCCTTGCGCTCGCTGACCCGACGCCAAAGCACCGACGGATCTGCCGCCAGCCAAAATCCCGCAAACGGAACGTTTGTCCCGGTCGCTGCGCGCTCGATCCTGTCGCGATCCTCCGGCCTGTCGAAGACCGCGTCGGCGACGACGCAGCCGCCTTCGGCAAGAATAAGCTCCGCGAGCCAGGCTATCTGGCGGTAGACGCGTTCCGATACGCCGGGCCGGTAGGCCTTGGCCGGCAGCCTCGTTTCGGCCGCCACGCCATGCATGGCCTTGCGGATGCGGTCGCTCTCGACGATCCGGGCGCCGGGCGGCGCGCCGATCTGAGCGGCGAGGGCCTCGGCGACCGTCGTCTTGCCCGAGCCGCTCAATCCGCCGATTGCGACGAGCCGAGGCGGCGTTTCGGCCAGCAGGGTTTGCGCGAGTTGGAAATAGGACCGCGCTTCGGCAACCAGCCTTGCGGAGTCCTGGCTGCCTTCCTCGACCTGCGTCGCGGTCACGTGAGCGCGCACCGCCGCCCGCACCGCCATGAGGAAAGGCAGGAGCACGAAGCCGTCCTCGTCATCGGCATCGTCGAGATAGCGGTTCATCACCAGATTGGCGAATTGCGGAAAACCGCGATGCCACAGATCCATCAGCAGGAATGCGAGATCGTAGAGGACATCGACGGTGGCGATCTGATCATTGAACTCGATGCAATCGAACAGGCGAGGCTCGCCATCGAAGACGCAGATGTTGCGCAGATGCAGGTCGCCATGGCAGCGGCGGACCTTGCCTGCCGCCTCTCGCCGGTCGAGAAGGCCGGCACGGCGGGCGAGGGCGTCGCGAAACGCTGCGTTGAGCGTTTCGATTTCCTTTCCGTTGAACACGTGGCTTGTCGCAAAGCCGGCCGCATTGATTTCGAGAACGCCGCCGATATTCGCCGACCCGCTGCCGGCATGGATCACTTCGGCGCCGCGGTGATAGTGCGCGATCATGCGGGCCACGCCCGTCATCAGCGCGGGTGTCAGTTCCCCCGCCGCGGCCATGCGATCCAGGAGCTTGGACTGGTCGAAGCGGACCATCTCGATGACGGCGTCGACCAGTTCTCCCGGCTCGTCTAGGGCAAGCCGGTCTCCCGCGCGCGCGACGCGGTGGACATCGAGATAGAGGCCGGGCGCTGTCATGGAGTTCAGCTCCACTTCCCTCTCGCACGCGGCGAGCCGCAACGCCGGCGTCGAAAAGTCGACATAGGGCAGCTTGACCGCCCGCTTCATCTTGAATGCGCGCCGCCCGACGAGGAAGATCCGGGAAATATGTGTTTCGATCGTCTCGACCGGACCAACCTCGCCATGGCTGGCAGGGTTCTTCAGCATCTCGACCACGACATCCTGGTTCTCGGTGATCATAAGTGCGTCCTTGACTTGGTTGCGTCATCCCTCGGCCTTGCCGAGTGAAGCTCTATGAGCCTCCCTAGCGTTGGAGCGTCTGGACATAACCTGTGAGGTTTTGGATGCGTTCCGTGGTTACGGCCTCCCCGCCATAGGGACCGTACTTCTTCACGTCGTCAGGCAGGAACTGATTGCCCCACACCGGCATGTCGCGCTCACCATGCGCCGGGACGAGACCGCGACCGTCGATCGTGGCGTAGACCCGCCAGTAGGGAAATTCCCCGCCATTGCGCTTCGTCAGCGTCGTCAGATCGGCGGGGCGCTTGCGCAGCTCATCGGCCAAGGGCCCGTCGCCCTTGCCTTCCACGCCGTGGCAGACCGCGCAGGAATTCAGATATTCCTGCTGTCCATTGCTCATCTGCTGCGCCGCCGCGGCGCTCAGCGTCAGCGCGAAAAGACCAATCGTCGTCCGGAATCTCATTGATCTGCCTCCAGCCATCGGTGTCAGGCTAAACCATGCGACGCGCACGCACGTTGACCGGGATCAATCTTGCGAGGGGGCCATTTGATTCAGCGCAAGGAAGGATTCCAACCGACTCGCTAAGGCTGCATTCCGTGTTTTCGAACAAGGAGCGGCCCCCATGCCATTCAAGACATTGCTCACGGTTACCGGGCCCGATTACGGAAACGATGATCTGAGGCTCGCGGCCGGTCTGTGCGAGGAAATCGACGCGCATCTTTCCCTGCTCGTCGTGGTCATTGCGGCGCCTCCGTCTGGCGGAGAATACGCAGCAGTGGTCTCGCCGGCCTGGCTCGCGGAGCGCGAAGCCGAAATGGAAACCCTGGAGAAGCGCAGTTCGGTGGTATCCAGGATGCTGTCGGAAGGCCCCGTATCGGCCGACCTCGGCAGCGAATACCCGGAGCAGTCCTGGACGGATGAGATCATCGGTCGGCGGGCCCGCTATGCCGACCTGACCATCGTCGGACCGGAGATGCTCGCAAGCGGCTTGCTTAAGGATAAGGTCCTTGCGGGCAGCCTGTTCTCGTCCGGGAAGCCTATCCTGCTGGTCCCTCAGGGAGCGCGCGCGACGTTGAAACCGAAACGCGTCCTTGTCGCCTGGGACGCCAGCCTGGAAGCCTCGCGCGCCGTGCGGGAGGCGCTCGATATCCTGTCATCCGCCGACGAGGTCCGCGTCGCCATGATCGATCCGATCGAAGACGAACGGCATCATGGAGCGGAGCCGGGAGCGGATCTGGCGGCCTATCTCTCCCGGCATGGCGCGAAGGTCGCGGTCGATCGCCTGCCGAGTTCGGGCCATTCTGTCGCCGACATTCTTCGCCAGCATGCCACCGACACCGGGGCCGAGCTCGTGGTCATGGGGGCTTACGGTCATTCCCGGCTGCGCGAGCGGATATTCGGCGGCGTGACCAAGTCCATGATCGAGGACCCGGGGCTGGCGGTTCTTATGGCGCGTTGAAGGCGCATTCGCCGATAGGCCAGATCTCGAGGCTGGTCTGCGCGAGCCCGGAAAGCTCAATCTCGGCAACATTCAACCGCCTATCGTTCTCGTCGTGACCCAGCAGTGGAACAGGCGCGGACAAGGCGCTCAGCTTTGCCTTTCAACTGTCGAAAGATGTCATTGCCGTCCGTGTGGCGCGCATGTCGAGTGACCGCCCCATTGCGGTGCTGCTCCCTGGAGCCCCTTGGCCAAAAGTTTTCGGCCGAGCGACGGAAAACAGGAACGTTCCTTTTTCTCAGGCATTCTCCCTAGTCCGCATCTCATCCACTCCTGTTTGCTGGGCCCGGAAAATTGTTACCCAGAGAGCATAATTTGTCCAACCCTGACGCCGGTGAGGTCTCCGTCGTCGATCTTATTCCTGCCTTGCGGGCTTTTGCGCGGACGTTCTGTCGGGTGCCCGACGACGCCGACGATCTCGTGCAGGAGACACTGACCAAGGGGCTTGCCAACCTGGACAAGTTCGAGCCGGGCACGCGGCTGAAGTCCTGGCTCTTCACGATCATGCGCAACACGCATTACACGCGTGTCAAGGCAGCGGCCAGGGAGGCGCCCGGGCTGCTTGACTGCGCCTCCACCCGGCCGATCTCGGAGCCGTCGCAGGATTGGTCCGTCCAAAGCAAGGAAGTGCATCGAGCCATCCAGAAACTGCCGTCCCATCAGCGTGAGGTGCTGGTGCTGATCGGCGTGCTGGGCGTAAGCTACGAAGAAACTGCTGAGATATGCGGTTGCGCTGTCGGCACCGTCAAAAGCCGTCTCAATCGTGCCCGTGCCGGTGTTCTGGAGTTCCTCGGGGAAAGCTCGCCGCAGGCGCTGATCGAGCGACGACGCCAATTTTCGGACGACCATTGGGATACTGAAGGCGCAAGACGCTAAAGCAGCCTACCGGCGCTGAGTTGCTTTCAGGACTTTCGCCTCTCTCATCAGCGAGGCCCAATTCAGACCGAGCAGGGAAACAAGTTCAAGCGCCTGCGTTTCGGTGATGCCCGTCGTTGCGACCAGCCGCCGAATGAGTTCGTCCACTTCCGGAGTTCTGCCATCCTGCGCCATCGGGATGACTCCTAACCGGCTACAACGATTCACTTATGTTAATGTTCCACCGATCTTGCTGGCACGACGACCGCAGGCACTGCCAATGCCCTTCGGCCCGGTCTCGGAGGAATGCCGCATCCTCGCCGCGACGTCGTCAACCGCGCTCGGCCGTCATATCGCCTTTGCGCTTTTCGATCAGCGCGTTCTGCAGTTCGAGTGCAAGCCTGGTCTGCCGGTCAGGGACCTTCTCCCGCTCGATGGCGGTCAACAGGGACGCGATCTCCTGGTCCAGGCTCTGGATTGCCTGGGCGCATAGATCGCGCTGGCTCCGGCGAGACATCGCATTCTCTTAACAATAGAGGCCCCTTCAGATCTCACTGAGGCATACCCGACCAGCCTTTGCAAGGCGCTCGACGCAAGCTGTGGGATTTCGGCATCGCAGTCTTCGGATTTCGGGGCAAAAGGCGATCCGCGAGCATGCACTCATTCCTTCGGCAGACGGTTCGCCGCGTGATCCTGGTACTGATCGGATTTGATCCGGTTGCCGTCGAGGCCGCGTTGCTCCGTATGCTGCTTCTTGTCCCGGTTGGACAGAACCTCGTTCTCGCCGACCATGTCCTTTGCGAGTGTCGTCTTCGCTCCGGTTCCGGAGCCCTTGCCCTGGCTGCCGCGGCCCATATGCTTCTTACCGCTGGTTGCCATTGTTCTTCTCCTGGACTGCCCGCGTGAAACTGTTCGGCGACCGAACTGCCGCGCGCGCGTTATGTTCCGCCGGCAACGCGGATAAGGAAGACCGTGCCGTCCCAACTGCCGAAAGGCATTTCGCCATCGACCAAGACGTCCATGCCAAACGCATGGGCAAGACGGTTGATATCGCGGGAATCGATGTCTGGCGACGCCCGATACGAATAGTTGAGGATTGCCGCCATCCCTTCTGGCCGCAGCACGCGCGAGATCTCGCCGAAATGCCGCTCGGCGACACCGGCGAGCACCAGGTACGGAAAACTGTCGAGAGCCAGCACGCCGTCGAAGCTTTGATCGGCAAAGTCACCGAGATCCAGGCCCGAGGTCAGGCGGAATTCCACATTGGCGACGCCGGCGCATCGCCGGCGCGCGAGGGCGATCATCCGGGGCGAGATATCGATGCCGACGATACGTCCCGCCATGGCGCCAAGCGCATGTTCGAGGCGCCCGATGCCGCAGCCGATGTCCAATATGCGGTTGCGGGTGCCGAGCATGCCTTGCCGTTCCAGCCACAAGGCAATCTCGCCGGTTGTGGCCGAGAGGCTGTCCTCGTCGCCCAGCGACGACAGTTGCACGCTGGCGGCCGGAGATATGGCGGCCGCCCGATCGAATCCGCCGGCCAGCCGCTCGACGGTGATGGCGGCCGTTTCGCCGTTGACGCGGTCATGCGACACGCAGGCAGCGACCCTGCGGACGGCGTCGAAGGCGTCGGCCTTGTCACGCAGCATCGTGGCGATGCCTTCCAGCCAGCGTCGCCGGGGCACATGGCTCGGGCGCATGTCCAGGGCGACATCCGCCAGTTGCGCCGCGCTGGTCGTCTTGTCGACACAGACGGCCAGTTTGGCCAGCGCGTTGTCGACCGAAAGGCCGTCCGCCATGTAATCCTCAATCAGGCGCCTGGCGATCGCACCGGTTTGCCTCGCGGGGGTCACGGCGGCGCGCTCCGCATCCACACCTTTTGCGCTGTCCAGCGGTCGTTCGCGCCCCAGCCATATTTGTAGCCTTCACGGCCGCGCAGGAAATCGAACTCGCGCGCGCCTTCGTTGGCGGCTTCCGCGATGGCATGGCCGATCAGAATCGCGCCGGGGCTTTCCTCGGCATAGGCTGGATCGAAACCGCCGAGATAGGCATAGGCCCTGTCGCGGTGATGAAATCCGTAATAGGCACCGACGACGGCATCGCCGATCTCGATCGTCAGGCATCGCGCCAGGCCGTTATCGGCAAGCCGCGGCAGTGCCCTGCGATGAAATTCCACCGCCAGGTCGGACAGCACGCCCCCGCCATGACCGGCCCAGCGCGCGCCATGCAGCCGGATCAGCCGGTCGAGAAATATCTGCGGATCGGACTCGCCGCGCCTGACGACAACGGCTCCCCTTCGCCGGGCGGCTCGCTCGGCGCGGCGCAACTGACGTCTTCGTCTCGCCGGAACAGAATAGGCCAGGGTTCGATCGCCATCGAGCGGCAGCACGGGACAGGCGGCCTGCGCCATCGACCGGCGCTCTTGCGCATTCGGCAGCTCAAGGCTCAGCGACACGGCATCGGCCGGGAGGTCGGGCAGGATCCATTGCGACCATTCGAGCGAGAGCACCGCGTCGGCAATGGCGGCGCCAGCCTTCGCTTCCAGTTCCGGCACGCACAAGATGTCGAGGTAGTCGCTTAGAGAAATGCCGATGGGCAGCAGGCGCTGACCGCGATCATGCCTTTCGACATAGAGCGGCGCCAGGCCGGCGAGGGCGTCTCCACTCCACACTGCAATGGCCGCAAGGTCGCCGGGCGCGAATGTCCGCCACCACGGAATGAGCCAGGCAGGAGACTGGAACGGCGTGGCCGAGATGCTCCGCCGCCAGAGCCGCCACCAATGCGGCTCCAGGTCCTCGAATGCTCTCGCGTCACGAATGATCTCGGTGCGCAGACCGCCCATCAGCCGGTTCCCAGCAAGGCGCGACGGGTGCCAAGCTTCGCCAGCGCTTCGTAGGCATCCATGTAGGATGCGGTCATGCGCTCAAGCGAGAAGCGGCGACGCGCCTCCGCACGGCATGCCTCGTGGTCCAGGGCTCCGGAAGCGATAATGGCCTTCGCCGTCTCCTCGACGTCATTGACCAGGAACCCGGTCCTGCCGTGCTGGACGACATCGGGAAGGGCGCCGTTCGGGAACGCGACGACCGGTGTGCCGCAGGCGAGCGCCTCCATCGCGACAAGCGAGCTTGTTTCGGGAGCAAGGCTGGGAATGACCAGGCAGCGTGCGGTGTTGAGCAGCCGCCGCTTGGCGCAGAAGCCGAGTGGCCCGAGGAAACGCCGCTGGCGATCGAGCCGAGGGCGGACCTCGTCGGCGAAATAGCGCAGATGGGTTTCGTAGGGATAGACCTGACCGGCGATCGCCAGAGGCATGCCAGCGCGCTTGGCTGCCTCTATCGCGAGATGGATGCCCTTTTCGGGACAGATGCGGCTGAGCACCAGCGCGAAATTGCGCCGCGACCGAAGCTCGTTCAGCGCATGGACATCGACGCCGTTCGGGATAGGCCGTGCAAGTCTCGATCCTGCCGGCGCCGTCCTGTGCTGCGCCGGCGAGACCGCATGCAGCCACAAGTCCTCGCGTGACGGCGCCAGCACCTCGGGCGGGTACCAGCCGAGTGGCAGGTGCAATGTCACCAGGGTGGGACCGTCGTCAGGCAGATAGGCATCGAAATCGATCCCGTGGAGGTGAACGACGTCGATCGGCCAGCGCGCCCGGGCGGTCGCGATCGCATCGCGATGCGCCTGATGAGCTCGGTCCTTCGCCGCCTCATCGAGCACTCCCGCCTCGGCTGGTGTTTCCACCAGGACGCCGGCCGTGCTTGAGCCGTGGCAGGCGACGACAACCGAACGGTGGCCTTTTTCAACCAGCGCCCGATCCAGCGCCGACAGCACCTGCTCGGCCCCGCCGACCGCATCCGGCCCGACGGGCGCGAGAGGGTAGGCGACGTTGAGGACAGTCAGTGTCATCGTTGATCTGGGGCCTCACCAAGCCGCCGACACGCGCTGCGTCGGCGCCATCTCGTCGCCGATCGCGGGAGCATAGCGGCGGATCATCTCCGCGCAGAACTCGGCGAATTCCTCGGGGATCTGGGGTGGGCTGGTGTGGTGAGGCTGCAGGCCCCGATGTTCCGGCGTGAAGCAGAAGGTGACGGTGACGTTGAAGTCGGCCAGCGCTTCCATCTGGCGGTCGAACCAGTCCAGCGCATTCGGCCGAAAACTGTCGGCCCAAGACAGGCCGGTGCGCAGGTGGGTGACACCCAGACGTTCCATCCAGGCAACAGCGTCGTCCAACCGGTGATCCTCATAGTGGAACCACTGCACCAGGCCCATTTGCGGAGTGTGGCGCACGAATTCCTCGAGCGCCGGCTTGGGCGTGCCGTCCTCGCGAAGCAGGCCCATGTAGAAGTGCCTGTAATAGGACGAACCTTCCGCCTCCCGATGGCGCGTCGTCGCTTCCCAGGAGCGCGGCAGATCGTAGAGGCTGTACCACTGAACGCGCGGCGCAAGTCCGAGCAAAAGCTCCGCTGTCCGGCGCAAGCCCCAGACTTGCACCTCCTCGGCGCCAAAGGTCGACACACCGACCTCGCTGACCCAAACCGGAATGTCGGCGACCGTCGCGATCTCTCCGAGCTTGTGCGGCCACTCGTGGATTTGCCAGAGGTTCCAGTCGAGCGGGAAGCCATGCACGGCGACCGCGTCGACATGGTCGAGCACGCCGAACTCCTTCATGCGTGTCATGAACCCGGCATCGATCGGCGAAATGCCGCCCAGCACCTTTGTGATGGCAGGATTTTCCCGGCCGATGGCATCGGCCGCCAGGGTCGCCATTGTGGCAAAACGGCTCCAGTCGGGGTCGAGCTCAGGGTCCCAGTGCGATTTGTTGTTGGGCTCGTTCCAGATCATGGCGGCTTCAATCATGGGTCTCTCCTTTCGAAGGATAGACGGCGGCGCTGCCGGCCGGTTCGCCGGACGCGCGGCAGAAATAGACCTCGTCTTCCGGGTGGAGCAGGATCTCGAACCCGGCGCTGCGCAGCATCGCTTCGGTGCAGGCGCGGTTTGGAATCCACCAGTTGGTCGGGTCGTCCGCATAGCGATGCTCGATGAAGTGCAGCTTCGGAAACTCGGGCTGATCGAAGAGGTCGCGTGTCCAGAAATGGTAGTTCTGCTCAAGCGGCAGGACTTCGTTGCTGCCCCGCTGCATCGACTGGAAGATCATCAGGTCGCTCGCGACATGGCCGCGGATCAGGTCGAGCGCCAGCAACGGGTGGCGCAGGTGGTAAAGCACGCCCATGAACAGCACGATGTCGAAGCGCTCGCCGAGCGAGGCGACGTCGTAGACCGACAGTTCCCGGAACTCGATCTCGCAGTCGGCGATCTCGGCGGCGAAACGCGCCTGGGCGAGATAGGCTTGGTCGAAGTCGATTCCCAGCACGCGATCGGCGCCACGTTTCTTCATTTCGATCGAGTAAAAGCCGGCATTGCAGCCGATATCGAGCACCGACTTGCCCGAAAGATCTGTCGGAATGGCATCCGCGAATTTGCGCCATTTGATCAGCGGATAGTTGCCGAGGAAATGATCGGGAGCAGTCTCCACGCCCGCGAGCTCCATATTGTGGAACCACGGCCCCAATGCGTCGATGCGGCGGCGTATTTCCGTGCTGGAATGCAGCATGGCTAAGCTCCTTCGCCTGGAACGGTTGGCACTGCCGGACAGTCCTGCGATGCGAATGTCGGCAGGGTCCCGTCATCGATGGCGTCGTTGCTTTCGAGCAGCCTGAGCGCCGTGCGATAGCCGTTGAAGGTACCGACATCGACATAGGCCGTCCCCGCCTTGACGCCGTAAGCTTCGCCTCCGCCTGCGAGATAAGCGTTGACCAGCGTGCCGAAATACTCGTCGACGCCGTCGCGCTGGCGCCACAGGGCCGCCAGTTGATGAAAGATACGGCCCGGCATCTTGAAGGCGCCCCAGACCCAGTTTGTCGCGGCGTCAGCTTGCTTGACCTGGATCTGCTCGACCCGCCCGTTCTCGTCGAGGACGACGGCGTCGAACAGTTCCGGGCGATCGACCGGAAACATCAGGAAGGACAGCCGGTCGTCGGCCAGACGGCAGAAGCCGTCTTCAGGGAACCAGATCGTGTCCGGCAGGCCGATCAGGACCGTTTCGTCCGGCGTCACGAGCGGCGCGGCGCGGAAGATCGCGTCGCAGAGTCCGATCGGAGACGGCTGCGCCACGAAGATCGCCGCGGCGTCGCCATAGCCGGCGGCGTAATATTCGAGGATGTCCGACTTGCCGGAACCGATGATGAAGCAGATGCGGTCGACGCCGTTGCGCACCATGCGCCGCACCAGATATTCGCTCACCGCGCAAGGGCGTTCGGTCTGGCCGTCCAGGCGGCTGCCGACCGGCAGCAGCTCCTTGGAGAAACCCAGCGGCTGAATGCGGCTGCCACGACCGGCGGCAGGCACGATGCCAAACATCAGACAGCTTCCTCCATTGTGCCCCTCGACGTGGATGCAAAAGCGTCGTTCAGGATGCGGTCGAGTTCGGCGGCGCGATGCGCTGAGGTATGCTCGTCGAGGA
>NZ_RZRY01000360.1:0-6581 GCF_003998035.1 Mesorhizobium sp. M2A.F.Ca.ET.039.01.1.1
GGCATCATCCAGAAGGAGCCGAAGGCGGTCGAGGCGGCCAAGGTCCCATGCCCGCCGGTCGCCTGCAGGCGAAGGTCTTCCGCCGACTTGCGGATATGCGAGAGGCCCAGCGACACATCGGCATGGAAACGTTCGCCGGCTTCCGTCAGAAGCACCTGGCGGTGGCGCCGCTGGAAGAGTTTGGCGCCAAGCTGCTCCTCCAGCCCGCGCACCGCGTAGGAGACGGCCGCCTGCGTCATGCCAAGCTCGCGCCCAGCGGCGGTGAAGCTCGACAGCCGGCCCGCGGCCTCGAAGACGATGAGGCTGCCGGCGGAGGGCAGGAGCTGGCGGAGGTTTCGCATAAGTGCAGCTTATACAAGAGATCAGGATTTTCCAGCATCACATCCATATTTCCTCTCGCTAACTTGGTCGGGCGGGAAGAAGGAGCCTCCATGAACGCACCGGCCGTTGAACTGACCGAACAGACCCACCGCCGCGGCGGCGGCCGGCTCGGCCGCAAGGCGCTGAGAAGCGCGCCGGTCGCGTCCTTCCCCACCCTTGTGCGCAAGATCCCCGCCTACGAGATCGTGCCCGACGAGGCGGTGGAGCTGATCCACGAGGAATCGCTGAAGATCCTCGAGGAGGTGGGCTGCGAATTCCGCGACGACGGCGCGATCGAGCTCTGGAAGGCGGCCGGCGCCGATGTCAGGCAAACGCGTGTCCGCATCGACCGCGCGCTGTTGATGGAGCTGGTCTCGAAGGTTCCGCCCGAGTTCACACTGCACGCGCGCAACCCGGAGCGTACGGTGCGCGTCGGCGGCAAGAACTCGATCTTCGTGCCGATGTATGGCGCGCCCTATGTCCGCGACCTCGACAACAAGCGCCGCTACGGCACGCTGGCCGACCTCAACAATTTCCACAAGATGGCCTACATGGCGCCGGCGCTGCATTCCTCGAGCTCGGTCATCTGCGAGCCGATGGAGATCGCGGTGCCGAAGCGGCACCTTCACATCGTTCATTCGGCGCTGAAACATTCCGACAAACCGTTCATGGGCATCGTCACGTCGAAGGAGCGCGCCGAGGACACGATGGCGATGGCTGGCATCGTCTTCGGCGAGGAGTTCGTGCGCGACAATCCGGTGCTGGTTGCGATCACCAACTGCAATTCGCCGCTGGTGTGGGATGCCACCATGATCGACGCCATGCGGGTCTATGCCAGCCACAACCAGCCGCTGATCCTGGCGCCCTTCGCGCTGTGCGGCGCCTCGACCTCGGCCTCCGCGGTCGGCGCGGTGGCGCAGGTCAACGCCGAGGCGCTTGCCGGCGTGGCGTTGACCCAGCTCATCCGGCCCGGCTCGCCGCAGCTCTACGGCCAGTTCATGGTGACGGTCGACATGAAGACCGGCGCGCCGATGGGCGGCACGCCGGAGGCCGCCCAGATGATGTACCTGATGGGCGCGCTGGCCAGGAAGTATAAGCTGCCCTGGCGCACCTCCGGCTTCCATGTCGGCTCGAAGCTCAACGACGCGCAGGCGGGTTACGAGGCGAACATGCTGATGCATGCCGCGATCCTGTCCGGCGCCAACTACATCTGGCATTCCGCCGGCTGGCTGGAAGCGGGCCTGACCTGCGGCTATTCGAAATTCGCCACCGACTGCGAGCAGCTGGTCGGCTGGTACAAATATGCCGGCGGCGTGTCCTTCGACGATTTCAAGGACGCGATGGCGGCGATCCGCGAGGTCGGCCCGCAAGGGCATTTCCTCGGCACGCAGCATACGCTCGAGCATTTCGAGAGCGCCTTCTTCATGCCCAATATCATGGACTTCAATTCCTTCGAGCAGTGGAGCGCCGAAGGCGCCAAGGACCATGACACGCGCGGCCGCGAAAAGGCGCGCGCCATGCTGGCCGACTACCAGGAGCCGAAGCTCGACGAGGGCATTGCCGAAGGTCTCAGGGATTTGATCGCGCGGCGCGAGGAAAAGCTGCCTGACAGCGTCAGTTGATGGAAGGCAGCATTAGTTGAAGCCAACCGGGCGAAGACCCGACCAGATCAATGGGAGCACGAGAATGACACTTTTCAGAAGCAATGGTGACCGGGTCCCGGCCGCTATCCAAGCGATGGCCGAGGAGGCGCGCGCGGGCCGTGTCGACCGGCGCGAATTCCTGGCGCTGGCCAGCGCCTTCGGCGCATCGACGGCTTTCGCCTATGGCATGCTCGGCCTTGCCGCGCCGACCAAGGCGCTGGCCGACGAGCCGAAGAAGGGCGGCACGCTGCATGTCGCGATGTCGGTCAAGGCGCAGAAGGATCCGCGCACTTACGACTGGACCGAGATGGCGAACGTCACCCGCTGCTGGCTGGAGCCGCTGGTGCGCTACACCCACCAGTTCACCTTCGAGCCGGTTCTGCTCGAAAGCTGGGACGTCAATGACGACGCCACCGAATACACGTTGCATCTGCGCAAGGGCGTCACCTGGAACAATGGCGATGCCTTCAACGCCGACGACGTGGTCGCCAATCTGAACCGCTGGTGCGACAAGGCGGCTTCCGGCAATTCCATGGCCGCCCGCGTCGGCGCGCTGATCGACACCAAGACCGGCAAGGCCAAGGATGGCGCCATCACCAAGGTCGACGACCACACGGTCAAGCTGAAGCTCGTCGAAGCCGATATCGCCATCATCCCGGGCTTGACCGACTATCCGGCGCTGGTCGTGCATCGCGACTTCGACAAGGATGGCGCCGACCCGATCAAGAAGCCGATCGGCACCGGAGCCTTCGAGCTGGTCTCCTACGATGTCGGCCAGAAGGCGGTCGTCAAGCGCCGCGAAAACGGCAAATGGTGGGGCGGCGAGGCGCCGCTCGACGGGGTGGAGTTCATCGACTACGGCACCGACTTCAACGCCACGCTCAATGCCTTCGATTCGGGCGAGGTCGACCTCGATTTCGAAACGCCGGCCGACTATATCGACCCGCTGGACAAGATGGGCCTGGTGAAGTCGGAGGTCGCGACCGCGACCACGCTGGTTGCCCGCACCAACGTCACGCATAAGCCCTATGACGACAAGCGGGTGCGCAACGCGCTGCAGATGGCGGTCGACAACAGCCAGGTCATGCAGCTCGGCTACAACGGCCGCGGCACGGTCGGCGAGAACCATCACGTCGCCCCGATCCATCCCGAATATTATCCGCTGCCCAAGAAGGAGCGCGACGCGGCCGGCGCCAAGAAGCTGATGGCGGAAGCCGGCCAGGCCGACTTCGAGCATGAGCTGATCACGGTCGAGGACGAATGGCAGAAGAACACCGGCGACGCCATCGCCGGCCAGCTGCGCGATGCCGGCATCAAGGTGAAGCGCACCGTGCTGCCTGGCTCGACCTTCTGGAACGACTGGACGAAATATCCCTATTCCATGACCATCTGGTACATGCGCCCGCTCGGTGTCCAGGTTCTGGCGCTCGGCTACCGCTCGGGCGAGGCCTGGAACGAGACGGCCTACTCCAATCCGGAGTTCGACGCCAAGCTCAAGGAGGCGCTGTCACAGATCGACGTCGCCAAGCGCAAGGAGGTGATGAAGGATGTCGAGGCGATCCTGCAGGACTCCGGCGTCATCATCCAGCCCTTCTGGCAGAAGCTCTACTGCCACATGAACAAGAAGGTGAAGAACTACTCGATGCACCAGACCTACGAGATGGACTTCCAGAACGTCTGGCTGGATGCCTGAGCGCGCCCGGGCTTCATGAGCCGCAAAGACTTCATGAGCCGCAAAAAAGGCGATATGCAGGAGGCGTGGTGGCAAGCGTGCCGCCAAGCCGCCGAACCTCGGAGATCCTGCATGAAGCCGATAGTGCTTGCCGCTGTCTTCTCGATTGCCTTGCCCGGCGCCGTGCTCGCCGGGCCGGCCTCCAACGCCGTGAAGTTCTTCTATGTGCCTTCGGTGAAGTTCGAGGGAGACGCCAAATACCGCGACCGTTTCACCGAGCCGGTCACCAAGCTGTTCGAAGCCAACGACAAGGCGCAAAAGGAGAAGCCCGACGAGGTGTCCTGCCTCGACTTCGACCCAGGCCTCGACGCGCAGGATTTCGATCAGAAGACCCTGTCGAAGACGCTGAAGCTCACCGAGACCGTCAATGGCGACACCGCCGAAGTGACGGCCAACTTCAATCTTTTCCCGGAAGGCGATGACTCCAAACGCGAAATGGTGTGGTCGCTGAAGAAAGTGGACGGCAAGTGGAAGATCGCCGACATCAGTTCCAAGACCAGCGACTGGAAGCTCAGCGCGCTGGGATGCGGTGCCTCGACGGAGTGATGCCGTGCCTCGCCGCTTTGTCCTCGCGCTGGCGAGCTTGTCGATGCTGGCCGCGGGGCTGAGCGGCGGCGCCTCTGCGCAGGGGCTGTTCGGCGCGCCGCCGCCGAAAGCCTCATCCGGCGACAACACCTCGCCGCCTGCGGTCGACACGTCGCCGCCTGCAGCCGCTGCGCCGGACAGCAAGCCGGCCGAACCGGCGCCTGTCGCGCCGGTCCTGCCCGGATCGCCGACCGCGGTGGTGAAGCCCTTCTACGAGCATCTCGGGCTGGAGCTCGATCCTGCGCAGCGTAAGAACTTCACCGACCCGGCGAAAACCGTACTCGACAAGGCGGACGCGCTGCGCGCCTCGGGCCAGGGCGAATGCCTCGACCCCAACATGGCGCTCGACAATGCCGACTATGACAAGCTGGCCATAGACCGGAGCCTGCGCACCATCGAAGCCGTCAATGGCGACGAGGCCAAGGTGGTCGTTGCCTTCGTCGTCGAGGGCCACCAGCACCGCCTGGAATGGAAGCTGAAGAAGGTCGGTGGCGCCTGGAAGGTCTCCGATCTCCTGTCGGTCACCGGCGAATGGGCGCTGAGCCAGTACCAGTGCGAATGAAAATGACCAAAGATCAGTGTCGGCGATCCTTCGCGCCCCCCTCTGGCCTGCCGGCCATCTCTCCCACTTGGGGGGAGATCAGAGGTCACGCCGGCTTTCGCCAATCTCCGACGTTTCAGGATAAGCGGGCCGCCGAAGCTGCCAATCTCCCCCCTTGTGGGGGAGATGTCCGGCAGGACAGAGAGGGGCGCTGTCCCGCCAGCCTTTCGCAACAAATTTCAACCTCTCCCGCGATAGGGCGCCACGCCCGTATCGGGCAGCCACGCGTCCTTGGGCGGTGCGCCGGTCTGCCAGAAGACATCGATCGGGATGCCGCCGCGCGGAAACCAGTAGCCACCGACGCGCAGCCAGAGCGGCTTGGTCGCCTCCACGATCCGGCGGCCGATCATCACGGTACATTCCTCATGGAAGGCGCCGTGGTTGCGGAACGAGGTCATGAACAGCTTCAGCGACTTCGATTCCACCAGCGTCCGGTCGGGTGCGTAGTCGATGACGATGTGGGCGAAATCCGGCTGGCCGGTGACCGGGCAGAGCGAGGTGAATTCGGGGCAGGTGAAGCGCACGATCGCCGGCGGACCATCGCCGCGCTGGAACGGCACGGTCTCCAGGACCGCCTGTTCGGGGCTCTGTGGCGTCTCGACGTGCTTGCCGAGCTGGGTGAGGTTCTTGGCGTCTGTCATGGGCGGCTCCTCGCAGCCGTCCAAGGTCTGGGCGGCAGGCAAAACAAGCGGAAATTGCTCCGCAACCTTTCGGACGCGGCGGGTTTGGGCCGCTCAATAGCATCGGACCGAAAAGTGCGCAGCGGTTTTCGGACGAATCCGATGCGAGAAATGGAAGCGGGAGCGGCGCGACGCTCCCGTGCAAATTGAAACGGCAGGAAGACGATGACCAGCAACGACCCGCTTCTCCGACCCTACCAGCTCAAGCACCTGACGCTGAAGAACCGGGTGATGTCGACCAGCCATGAGCCGGCCTATTCCGAGGACGGCATGCCGAAGGAGCGCTACCGGCTCTACCATGCCGAAAAAGCCAAGGGCGGCATGGCGCTCACCATGACGGCGGGCTCGGCGATCGTCTCGCGCGACAGCCCGGCCGCTTTCGGCAATCTGCATGTCTATGACGACCGCATCGTGCCCTGGCTCGCCGAACTGGCGGATGCCTGCCATGAGCATGACTGCAAGGTGATGATCCAGATCACCCATCTCGGCCGCCGCACGGGCTGGAACAAGGCCGACTGGCTGCCGGTGCTGTCCGCTTCGCCGGTGCGCGAGCCGGCGCACCGCGCCTTTCCGAAAACCATCGAGGAGTGGGATATCGAGCGCATCGTCGCCGACTATGCCGCGGCTGCGCAGCGTTGTCAGGCGGCCGGCCTCGACGGCATCGAGTTCGAATCCTATGGACATCTGATGGATGGCTTCTGGTCGCCGCTCACCAACCATCGCGACGACGAGTTCGGCGGCTCGCTCGACAACCGGCTGCGCTTCACCGACATGGTGCTCGACGCGGTCCGCGCCGCCGTCGGGGAAAAATTCATCGTCGGCATTCGCATGGTTGCCGACGAGGATCTCGAAAAGGGTATCTCGAAGGAAGTCGGTGTCGAGATCGCCAGGCGGCTTGCCAATTCCGGCAAGGTCGACTTCCTCAACATTATCCGCGGCACGATCGAGACCGACGCGTCGCTGACCAAGGTCATCCCTGT
>NZ_RZRY01000361.1:0-6552 GCF_003998035.1 Mesorhizobium sp. M2A.F.Ca.ET.039.01.1.1
GCGTGCTGCAGGTCGTGACCAATGACGACGTCGCGGTCGAGAACTCGTCCTACACGACAGGACGGCGCGGTGTCGCCGGCACGCTGGTGGTGGAAAAGATCGTAGGCGCCGCCGCCGAGCAAGGCATGGCGCTGCCCGCGCTCAAAGCGCTGGGCGACCACGTCAACGCCGCGACGCGCTCGATGGGCGTGGCGTTGACCAGCGGTACGGTGCCCGCCGCCGGCAAGCCCACCTTCGAGATCGGCGACGGCGAGATGGAGTTCGGCGTCGGCATTCATGGCGAGCCCGGCCGGCGGCGCGACGCGCTGAAGAGCGCCGACGCCATCGCCGAGGAGGTCTGCGCGGCGATCGCCGGCGATTTCGGCGACCGCGCCACGGGGCCGGCACTGCTGTTCGTCAACGGCTTCGGCGGCACGCCCTCGATGGAGCTCTACCTGATGTACAACAGCGCCCGCAGAATCTTCGAGAGACACGGCGTGACGGTGATCCGCTCGCTCGTCGGTTCGTATGTGACCTCGCTCGACATGGCTGGATGCTCGATCACGCTGACCATGCTCGACGATGACATGACGGCGCTGTGGGATGCTCCGGTGCACACGGCGGCGCTGCGCTGGGGGATGTAGCGCAATTCCAGGAAAAGTGTGAAGCGGTTTTCCGTCCGGAATTGCGCCAAAACAACGAGATAGAGCGGTTCTGCGTTTCCCTGAAACGGTGAACCGCTCTAGGCGTCTCTGGCTTCACCGGTACTTTTCTGGCAAGCATGCGCGGAACCTTGCCACTGTTGCCTCAACGATGCTGCCCGAGCTTTCGCCTGCCCAGGAAAAACTGCTGATCAACCTTGCCGACCCCGAGGCGCCCTCCGATTGGGGCAAGGACGTTTCCGCAGGTGACCTGTTGGCGCTGCTCGCCAATGCGGAGTTCCACGGCGTGCTGCCGATCGTGCTGCGCAAGTTCAGGGAACGCGGCGACGCCAATCTGCCGAAAGACGCGGGTCTGCGGCAAAAGCTTGCCGAGTTGCGCGACCAGATGACGATGGCGACCGGGCAGTCGATGCTGCTGCAATATCACGGCGATCGCATTATGAAGGCGCTGGCGGCGAAAGGCGTTCCGGCCCGGATCGTCAAGGGGCCGGTGTTCGCGCGCAGGCTCTATAGCCAACTTGCCGACCGGCCGTTCACCGATATCGACATTCTCGTCGACCCGACCGGCATCGAGGAAGCCAACAGGACGATCGCCGAATGCGGCTTTGAGCTCGGCAGCGGCGAGACCCTCTCGCACGAGCTGCAGGAATTCAAATGGCTGGAGAAAGAGAATTCCAGCCTGCTGATCGAGCTGCACGGCAATCTGGTGCACGACACCGGCATGCGCCGGCGCCTGTCGCTCGGCTTCCCCGAGCTGCAGGCGATCGACGGCGGCGAAACCGATACGCCGGCCGCGCTTCTGACCATCGCCATCGTCCATGCCGCCGGCGGCCACAAATTCCACCGGCTGCAGCTATGTGTCGACGTGCTGCAAGGCGTGCGGGCGCTGAGATCGCCGGAAGATGAAGCGCGCCTGCTGGAGGCGGCCCGCATGACCGGCATAGAGCTTGAGCTGGCGACGGTCCTCAACGTCACCGGACGTCTGTTCGGCGCGCCGCGCGCGATCGAGCTTGCGAACCGCATCAAGCCGAACCTCTCGATAAGGCTGGCGAAATGGCTGATCACCGGCAACATGCTGCTGCGCGTCAACTCGCGCGAAAAGCTGCGCTCGCGCCTCAGCCGCGACGCTTTCCGCTGGGTGCAGAGGCTGGCGCGGGCACGGCCCTATCCGGCTTGACCCAGAGCGGCGCGGATCAGCTGCGCCGCTTCGACCGGCCTCGCGCCCACTTCCAGCGTGAAGGTCGGCACCGTCTTGACCAATATTGCGATCGTCGCCATTCGCCTTTTCTGCAGCGGCAAAAGGCCGGTCATGCCGGTCCTCACATTGTCGGCGGCCAAAGCCACCATGGCATCGGTCCTGGCCATGGGCACCAGCCTTGTCTTGCCATCGGCCGAGCGGGCAAGATGAAGAAGAGCCGCGACCGGCCTGGCGCGAACATCCTCGACACGGATGATCTCGCCAAGGCGATCGAGCGACACGGCCTGCTCGCCCTCAGCATCCCATGTCTCGCCAAGGTAGGGCGACACGAAAGGCAGCATCGCCGCGGTGTTGCGATGGATCTTCACTTTACGCGGCATGCCCCAGGCCGTGACGCCGTCCTGTGTCGCCCTGAGGATCATGACGTCGTCGGAACAGAGGCCGAAGCCCTGCGAGGCGAGCGCCAGCGACGTCGTCGACTTGCCGGTGCCGCTCGGCGCATGGATCAGCACAAGCGCTTCGCTGCCCGGCAGCGTCAGGCCGGCCGTGTGCAGCATGTGCTGCCCTCCGGCATCGAGCGCGGCATCCAGCACCATCATCAGCAGCGTCCATTTGATCTTGCTGTCCGGATGGACGCGGATTTCGGCGCAGCTTTCCTTGTCGAGGATCGACAGCGTCTGCTGACCTGGAAAGACGAGGTGGAAGACGTCTCCGGCGTCGATCATCCGGCAATGGCCGTCGAAGGGCACTTCGCCATCGAAAGCCAATTTCCCTTGAGGGTTTTCCTGCAGATCAAGCGTTTCGATGATATCGACACGAAAGCCGGGCCGGGCAGCCTCGCTCACACGCAGCGCGCCGAGCATCAGGTCGAAGCTCGGCCAGAGGTCGGCGCGGGCGGCAGTGACGCTTATGACCTGCCCTTTGAGATCGTAGAAGAAAGTCGTTGTCCGGTCGCTCAAGCAGCGGACGCCTTCACGCTGGGCGGATGGCGGTAGATTTCCACCATGCCTGGCTGACTGTCGCTGACCACCGGCTTGCCGTCGAGGCAGACCCAGCAATGCGCCGACAGGCGGGGCTCGTGCATCGATTTGGCATCGACGCCGAAACGCAGCTCCGGGTCGAGACCGGCCATGCGCAGAAAACGGAAGCCGAGCAGACCCTCGCGAAGACATCTGCGGTCGCGCATGAACCAGGGCCGCCGCACCGTTCGGTTAACGCGCTGGACGATATAGGTCCAGGGCAAGTCACGATAGGGCGCGGGCGAGCGCAGCGGCGCCAGTTTCAACACGCTTTCAAAATCGCGCCGGCCGACCAGCACCGGCAGCAGCCTGGCGCTGAGCCACAAATGGGCGCGGAACAGGGCGCGCAGGACCGGCCCGTCGGTCATCACACGCCCGGGTCGGCGAGGATGCCTTCAGCCACCAACTCGGCGGCCAATTCGGCCATATCCTCGTCGAGCGTTGCCTTGTCGACCTCGAATTCGTCCGACAACAGGTCAATGATCTGGTCGAGGCTGCGCGCGCCATCAACCTTGTCGAGAAAGGCCTCGGTCGTGTCGTTGCAGGTGTAGAGCTGGCCGCTGCGCGCCAACAGCACGACGGCGCCATCGCCGACATGCTGCACCGACGCATCGTCGGCCATCCGAAGCACCGTTTTGGAACCAATCTCGGCCATGCGCCCGCTCCCCTTCGCCCGGGAGCAAATAGCGCGGGACCGCGAGGCTGTCCATCGCCATGGACGGCGGAGGGAACGACAGGCCGTGCCGCGCGGCCCGCCGTGGGGCGAATATTAGCGAGGTCTTGCCTTCCTGCCCTAGCGTAAGCTATGAGTCCGCCGGGCTTTGGGGGAATGATCTGTATGCGTTACAACTGGGAACGGGCTCCGACGGCGTTCGAACGCCATCGGAAGGCGCTTGCGGCGGCGATCCTGATCGCCGGCGGCGTCGGGCTGATGCTGGCGGCGCTGCCGCTCTAAGCCGGCTTACATCACGGACAGCAAGAGCGGCGACGCCATGGCGGCGCCGGACAGGTGCTTGACGGGCGATATCGACGAAAGTCAGGAAGACATGGCCTATGAAAGCGACTTAGGCTATTCCCAGACGGCAAAAAAATGTCCTGGGAGGGAATGTCGATGGCCTCACGCTATCACGAAGTCTATGAGGGCTGGAAGCGCGACCCCGTAGGGTTCTGGGCCGAAGCGGCGAAGGCGATCGACTGGGACAAGCCGGCCGAGAAGGTCTTCGATCCGGCGCAAGGCGTCTATGGCCGCTGGTTCGTCGGCGCTTCCTGCAACACCTGCTACAACGCCATCGACCGCCATGTCGCCGGCGGACGCGCCGACCAGCTGGCGCTGATCCATGACAGCGCGATCACCGGAACGATCCGGAAATTCACCTATGCCGAACTGAAGCGCGAGGTGGTCGCGCTGGCCTCGGTGATGCGGCATCGCGGCGTCGGCAAGGGCGACCGCGTCATCATCTACATGCCGATGGTGGCGGAAGCGGCGATCGCGATGCTGGCCTGCGCGAGGCTAGGCGCCGTGCATTCGGTGGTGTTCGGAGGCTTCGCCTCGCATGAGCTCGCCACCCGTATCGACGACGCCAAGCCGAAGCTGATCGTCAGCGCTTCCTGCGGCCTGGAGCCCGGTCGCATCGTCGCCTACAAGCCGCTGCTCGACAAGGCGATCGAGATGTCGAAGCACAAGCCCGACGCCTGCCTCATCCTGCAGCGCGAGCAACTGCGCTGCGAGATGAAGGACAATTACGACATCGACTATGCCGATGCGGTCGCCCGCGAGCGCGCCGCTGGCGCCAATGTCGACTGCGTGCCGGTGCTGGCCACCGACCCGCTCTACATCATCTACACCTCCGGCACGACCGGCCAGCCGAAGGGCATCGTGCGCGACAATGGCGGCCATATGGTCGCGCTGAAATGGACCATGGACAACGAGTTCGGCGTCAAGCCGGGCGAAGTGTTCTGGGCGGCTTCCGACGTCGGCTGGGTGGTCGGCCATTCCTATATCGTCTACGGGCCGCTTCTGCATGGCTGCACCAGCGTGCTGTTCGAGGGCAAGCCGATCGGCACGCCGGACGCCGGCACCTATTGGCGGGTGATCTCCGAGCATGGCGTCGTGGCGCTGTTCACCGCGCCGACCGCGTTCCGCGCCATCAAGGGGCAGGACCCCAAGGGCGAGTTCGTGCCGAAATACGACCTGTCGAAGTTCCGCACGCTGTTCCTTGCCGGCGAGCGCGCCGACCCCGAGACGATCAAATGGGCCGAGCAGAAGCTCGATCGGCCGGTGATCGACCATTGGTGGCAGACCGAGACCGGCTCGCCGATGACAATCAACCCGGCCGGTCTCGGGCTGCTGCCGGTGAAATACGGATCGCCCGGCGTGCCGATCCCGGGCTATGACATCCGCATCCTCGACGATGCTGGCCACGAAGTGCCGCGCGGCACGCTCGGCAATGTCGTGGTCAAGCTGCCGCTGCCCGCCGGCTGCCTGCCGACGCTGTGGAATGCCGACGCCCGCTTCCGCCAGGCCTACCTGGAAGAATTCCCCGGCTACTACAAGACGGCCGATGCCGGCATGATGGACGAGGACGGCTATCTTTACGTGATGGCCCGCACCGACGACATCATCAATGTCGCCGGCCACCGTCTCTCGACCGGCGCCATGGAAGAAGTGCTGGCCGCCCACCCCGACGTCGCCGAATGCGCCGTCATCGGCATTGCCGATGCCATGAAGGGCCAGGTGCCGCTGGGCTTCGTAGTGCTCAATGCCGGCGTGGCCCGCGACAGCGGCGCGATCGAAAGCGAAGTGGTGGGACTGGTGCGCGAGCGGATCGGCCCGGTTGCCGCCTTCAAGACCGTGGTGACGATCAAGCGGCTGCCCAAGACCCGTTCCGGCAAGATCCTGCGCGGCACGATGCAGAAGATCGCCGACAAGGAGGAATGGGCGATGCCAGCGACCATCGACGATCCCGCGATCCTCGACGAGATTACGGCGGCCTTGAAGGGACGCGGCATCGGAATGTAGCAGCCCGGCAGACGGCCGCGTTAATAATGTATTAGCCAGTTTCCCCCGCGCTGCAATCGCTTGTTGTGCGATGCAGCATCAGACTTTAAGTTTGCCTGGGGGGCCATACCGAAGGCACGGCATGGCTCAACAAGAGATGACATTCGGCGGCGTCGACATACCGCGATGCCTTGCTACCGTCGCCGTCAACCGGCCGGTAGCGGCCGGCGGCGAGCCGCGCATCCTGCCGCCGCTCGGTCCCACCCTGTTCCATCATCTGTTGAAGCCCGCCGAGAGGGGTCTACCGTTTCGTGGAAGCGGGGAACCGCTCGTCTGGCTGCCTGGACCGCCGGTGTGGAATTGTTTGCATTCGGCATGATATCGAGGCGCAAATCAGTGCAAGTATCCGAGCCTCAATCCGTGAGCCTGTTTCAACGATCGAAACGCCCTCGACCCGCGCCGCGCGAGCGCCTTGTGATGGATATGCGCGACACGATCGTCTATGCGATCGGCGACGTGCATGGCTGCCATGACGAACTGCGCGCGCTGGAACAGAAAATCGAGCTCGACGCACAGCGGTTCCGCGGCCGCAAGATCATCATCATGCTGGGCGACTATATCGATCGCGGCCCGCATTCGCGGCGCGTGGTCGACCATCTGATGGCGCCGCCGCCGAAAGGCTTCCAGCGCGTCTGC
>NZ_RZRY01000362.1:0-6551 GCF_003998035.1 Mesorhizobium sp. M2A.F.Ca.ET.039.01.1.1
GCATCAACGGCCAGCAGAAAGCGCCCACGGTCGGCAGCGGCGAGGGCTGGCCCGCGGTGGCACCCGCGACCATGCACGCCATCGCCGACCAGACGATCGACCAGTTCGCCGCGTGGCTCGGCAGCGGCGGCGCCGGTTGACCGTACGGTAGCCGGCCGAACTGTTGCCGGCCAAACTGTTGCCGGCTTGCGATGTTTTGCTTGTTTGTTGCAGTCGCCGAAGGGATTCCCGATAACGAGGCTTGCAATACCGGCGCGGGCCGCTAAAAGCCCGCTTAAAAGGCTCGTTGAGAGTCTCTCGGGTCTCTCCATCCTTCACCAGGAACGGTGCATGAAGCTTTTCGCGGGCAATTCCAACCGGGTGCTGGCCGAAGCGGTCGCTCGCTATCTCAACGTCCCGCTAGGGAAGGCCAGCGTCAGGCGCTTCGCCGACCAGGAAATCTTCGTCGAGATCCAGGAAAACGTGCGCGGCGAGGATGTCTTCATCCTGCAGTCCACCTCTTATCCGACCAACGACCATCTGATGGAACTGCTCATCATGATGGACGCCTTCATGCGGTCCTCGGCGCGACGCATCACGGCGGTCATCCCCTATTTCGGCTATGCAAGGCAGGACCGACGCGCCTCCGGCCGCACGCCGATCTCGGCCAAGCTGGTCGCCAACATGATCACCCGCGCCGGCGCCGACCGCGTGCTGACGCTCGATCTGCATGCCGGCCAGATCCAGGGTTTCTTCGACATCCCGACCGACAATCTGTTCTCGGTGCCGGTGATGGCCCGCGACGTGAAGGCCAAGTACAAGCAGCTCGGCAATGTCGTGGTCGTGTCGCCCGACATCGGCGGCGTGGTGCGGGCGCGCGCGCTGGCCAAGCGTTTCGACGCGCAGCTGGCCATCGTCGACAAGCGCCGCGAGCGCCCCGGTGAATCGGAAGTCATGAACATCATCGGCGCGGTCGCCGGCAAGGATTGCCTGCTGATCGACGATATCGTCGATTCCGGCGGCACGCTTTGCAACGCGGCCGACGCGCTGCTCGCCAACGGCGCGACGTCCGTCACCGCCTACATCACCCATGGCGTGCTGTCGGGCGGCGCCGTCGCCCGTATCGCCGGCTCGAAGCTGCAGGAGCTGGTGATCACCGATTCCATCCAGCCGACGCAGGGCGTGCTCGACGCACCGAACATCCGCGTCATCTCGATCGCTGACCTGATGGGCGAGGCGATCTCACGCACGGCGACGGAAGAGTCGGTCTCGAGCCTGTTCGACTAGAGCGTTTCACCGTTTTACGGAAACGGCGAACCGCTCTATCTCTTTGTTTTTGCGCAATTCCGGACGGAAAACCGCTCACACTTTTCCTGGAATTGCTCTAGTCGATTGCGATGGGCGCGTAACGCAGCAGCGTCACGCCTTGTGCAAGGCGCTCCGTGCCGAGCGGCTTCAACGCCAGCGACAGGCCGGACTGGAAATACGGCTTGCCGCCGCCGAGCACGACTGGATGCATATAGAGCCGGTATTCGTCGATCAGCCCCGCGCGCGCAAGGTGCCCGGCAAGCTCGGCGCCGGAAACGGAAATCTCGCCGTCCATGTCCGCCTTGAGCGACCTTGCCACCGCCTCGGCATGCTCCTTCACCAGACGGGCATTTGGCCCGACTTCCTGAAGCGTGGTCGAAAACACGATCTTCGGCGTTTCACGCCAGGCGTGGGCAAAATCCCGCTCGACCTCCTCGGCGGCGATCTCACGCTCCGGGCTGTCCCAGAAGCGCATGGTCTCATACATCCGGCGTCCGCAGAGCGCGATCGACGTCCGCCGCATCTCGTCGTTGAAATGCTGATGAAGTTCCTCTTCGGGGACCGGCAGGTCGATGTCTCCGCTCGAGCCGGCGATGTAACCATCGAGCGATGTCAGCATGGCATAGACGATCGTCGCCATAGCGTTCCTCCGATTTCGCGCCCCCGCAAAGAATCATATCTGATTGCAACTTGCAACCAGAAGTCTGGGTGGAACCACCAAGAGATGCGATGCCTCGAGCCGATGCCGCGGCTCGGTTTCACGCAGCAAGCGGGCCGCCTGCGCGGCGCGGGTTTTCACCGGCATCGCGCGCGCCGCGCATATAGCCGCGCGGCGAAGCGCCGAGCATGCGCTTGAACATGGTGGTGAAGGCCGGCACGCTGTCATAGCCGAGATCGAGCGCCACCCTGGTGATCGGCTCGCCATCGGCGAGCCTTGGCAGCGCGGCGAACAGGCAGGCCTGCTGGCGCCAGGTCGAAAGCGACAGCCCGGTCTGGCGCTGGAAAGCGCGGGTGAAAGTGCGCCGGCTCATGCCTGCGGCATCCGCCCACTCGTCGATCGTAGCGTGCGGCGAAGGAGCCGCCACGAAGCGCCTGCAAAGCGCCGCGAGCTTCGGATCGGACGGGAAAGGCAACCCAAGCGGGCGTTCTGGCAGGTTCGGGATTTCGTGCAGCAGCAGTCCCATGACCAGCGCTGCCCGCCCTTCGATCTCGCCGCCTTGCGGCAGTTTCTCCGATTCAACGATCAGGCTGTGCATCAGCTCGGTGATGCCGACGACGCGCAATCCCTCCGGCAGACCGGCAATGGCATCAGGCATCACATAGACCGAGCGCATCGAGACGTCGCCCAGCATCTCGACCGAATGCTCGGTGCCGGCCGGTATCCACATCGCATGGTCGGGCGGCACCATCCAGCGCCCGTGCTTCGTCGTCACCAACACCACCCCCACCAGAGCATGCAAAAGCTGGCTGCGGCTGTGGCGGTGTTGCGGCACGTGATAGCCGTCTGGATATTCGGTCGGCAGCGCCACCGCCGGCCCGACGGCCTCCTCCAGCCACTGCCAGCGGCTTTCATGCAGCCGGCCCAGCTCGGTGGCGTCGCCCCTGAAGATTTCCCGGCCATGCGGCATCGGATGTGGCCCACTTGCGAAACTATTGGACCAAACCACGAAAGAAGTCGCCATTCAAGCCGATTATAAGGCAAGCGTCCTATCCCATGAGACTGCTGCGGTTCGCCGCCAAAAAGACTACGGAGCATTGCCTTGACTGATACGACCGCCACATCCGTCGCCACGCCGGCGACGGCAAGCAGCGCCTCGGCGCAAGCGACGGTCTTTGCCGTCATCCTTTCGGTGAGCTTCTGCCACGGCATCAATGACATCATGCAGTCACTGCTGCCGGCGATCTATCCGCTTCTTAAAGAGAACTACGGTCTCGATTTCTGGCAGATCGGCCTTCTGACCTTCACCTTCCAGGTCACGGCCTCGCTGCTGCAACCGGTGATCGGCATGATCACCGACAAGCGGCCAATGCCCTATTCCTTGCCTTGGGGCATGGCTTCGTCGCTGGTCGGCCTGATCGTGCTGGCCTATGCCGGCCACTATGTGCTGCTTCTGGTCGGCGCCTCGCTGATCGGCATCGGCTCGGCGATCTTCCATCCGGAATCCTCGCGCATCGCCCGCTTCGCCTCGGGCGGCCGCTTCGGCCTTGCGCAGTCGCTGTTCCAGGTCGGCGGCAATTTCGGCCAGTCGATGGGTCCGCTGCTTGCCGCCTTCATCGTCGTGCCCTTCGGCCAGACCAGCATCTCCTGGTTCGCCATCGGCTCGCTGATCGGCATCTTCGTGCTGTGGCAGGTCGGCGGCTGGTACAGCCGCATGCGCGCCTCGCAGGCCACCCGCAAGCAAGTCGCCCAGGTGTCGCCCTTTCCGCGCAAGAATGTGATGGGCGCGCTCGCCGTGCTGACGCTGCTGGTGCTGACCAAGAACGCCTATATCGCCTCGCTGTCCAGCTACTACACCTTCTATTCCATCCACAAGTTCGGCGTCTCGGTGCAGACGAGTCAGATCATGCTTTTCCTGTTCCTCGGCGCATCGGCGCTGGGCATCCTGCTTGGCGGTCCGTTCGGCGACCGTTATGGCCAGAAGGCGATGATCTGGTTCTCGATCGTCGGCGTGCTGCCCTTCACGCTGGCGCTGCCCTACGCCAATCTGGAATGGACGATGGTGCTCACCGTGCTGATCGGCCTGATCCTGTCGTCGGCCTTCTCCAACATCGTGGTGTTCGCGCAGGAGCTGGTTCCGGGCCGCGTCGGCACGATCGCCGGCATCTTCTTCGGCTTCGCCTTCGGCATAGGCGGCATCGCCGCCGCGGTGCTCGGCGTCATCGCCGACGTGAAGGGCATCGATTTCGTCTTCCAGGTCTGCTCGTATCTGCCCTTCCTCGGTCTGCTGACGGTGTTCCTGCCCAATATGAAGGAAGCGCGAAGGGCCTGATTGCCCGGGTACTCCGAACGGCCTCCGAAGATCGAAGCACCCGCCGCCTGGCGGGTGCTTCGTGTTTGGCAACCTGCTTCAAGCCTTGAAGAAGGCCAGCAGGTCGGCGTTGATGACATCCGCATGGGTCGTCGCCATGCCGTGCGGGAAGCCCTTGTAGACCTTGAGCTCGCCCTTCTTGAGCAGCTTGACCGAAAGCAGAGCGGAGTCCGCGATCGGGACGATCTGATCGTCGTCGCCATGCATGACCAGCACTGGCACGTCGATCTTCTTCAAATCCTCGGTGAAGTCGGTTTCCGAGAAGGCCTTGATGCAATCGTAATGCGCCTTGGTACCGCCCATCATGCCCTGGCGCCACCAATTGTCGACAACGCCTTGCGAGACCACCGCGCCCGGACGGTTGAAGCCATAGAACGGCCCGGCCGGCACATCGCGGAAGAACTGGGCGCGGTTGGCTGCCTGGGCGGAACGGAAGCCATCGAACACCTCGATCGGCAGGCCGCCTGGATTGGCGTCGCTCTTCAGCATGATCGGCGGCACCGCCCCAATCAGCACGGCCTTGGCGACACGACCACCGCCGCCATATTGGGCGACGTAGCGCGCCACCTCGCCGCCGCCGGTCGAATGACCGACATGGATCGCGTTCTTAAGATCGAGATGCGCCACGAGCGCCGCTACATCGGCGGCATAGGTGTCCATCTCGTTGCCGGTGTCCGTCTGGGTCGAACGGCCGTGTCCACGCCGGTCATGCGCGATGACGCGGTAGCCCTTCGACAGGAAGAACAGCATTTGGGCGTCCCAGTCATCGCTGCTCAATGGCCAGCCATGGTGGAAGACGATCGGTTGGCCGGTCCCCCAGTCCTTGTAGAAGATCTGCGTGCCGTCCTTGGTGGTGATCGTGCCACTGCCGATCTTGGTCTGCGAAGCTTCAGTCATCTCTATCTCCTTTGTAATTTTCGCAATAAATAATATCACGATAACGATATGGGTACCGCCATCGAGCCGGCTTGTCCATAGAAATATGTATCACGATAACATTTTCCGTGGTACATAATCGTTGCTCAGTCGGCAAAAGGATCGTGCCGTGCCTCTTCCCTTGGACAATCAGCTCTGTTTCACGCTTTACGCGACCAGCATGACAATCAATCGTACCTACAAACCGATGCTGGACGAAATGGGCATCACCTATCCGCAATATCTCGTGCTCAATGCGCTGGGCGAGGCTGACGGCATGTCGGTGGGCGGCATCGCACACCGGCTCGCTTTGGAATCGAGCACCATCACGCCTCTGGTGAAGCGAATGGAACAGGCCGGCCTCGTCACTCGCCAGCGCAGCCAGGCCGACGAGCGCCAGGTGCAGGTCGACCTGACGCCTAGCGGACGAGCCCTGCTCGTCCAGTGCAATTGCCTGAACGAGACCCTGATCGAGCGCTCGGGCATGACGTTGGCCGAGCTCGATGCCTTGAACCGGCAAATCCAGGCGCTGCGCGACGCGCTGAATGGCGGCCAGGCAGACGACGCCTAGCGTCCGGAATCGCGCAAAAGCTGGGTCACGCCTCGATCTTCACCGGCGCCAGCGGCGGTGCCTCCAACCCCTGGAACGGGTCGCGCCAGGCGTCGATCGCCTCCAGCCGGCCGTACCAGCGGCGTGTCGCCGGATAGTCGTCGAGCGGCAATCGGGCGGCGTCGTTGAAGGGCAGGAATGTCGCCATGCGGAAATCGGCATAGGAGATGGAATTGCCGACCAGCCAGTCGCGTCCGGAAAGCTCGGGCTCCAGGATCGCCGCGGCGCTATGGAATTGCCTCAACCCCTCCTCGACCAGCGCCTGATCGATGGGACCGATCCCATAGCGCTGCTTGGTCCCGCGCTCGAAATGCACCATGTCGCACGCGAAGGCGAACCGTTCCTTGCCCCAGCTTAGCCAGCGGATCATGTCCGGCTCGTCGTTCCCGCTACGCCAGAAATCGGAGCGAACGTCGCGGGACAGCCGGCAGGCGATGGCATCGGCCTCCCAAAGGCTCCAGCCCGGACCGACCAGGATCGGCAAGGTCAGATTAGGGTTGAGCGCCCGGTAGTGCTCGGCCTGCCCCGGCGCCGTGGGCGATGCGTATTCGAACGCGATCTCTGCCTTGAGATGGCGCGCCGTGGCGACAGCGAGGCGAGGATTTGGATTGCGGCTGAACAGGAGTTTCATTTGCGTCCCCACGCGTTTTCGGGTGTCTGCCCCAGGACGATTGAAACCCGCCCGATCCTACATTCACACATCTCATGTC
>NZ_RZRY01000363.1:0-6530 GCF_003998035.1 Mesorhizobium sp. M2A.F.Ca.ET.039.01.1.1
GTTCGGAAGAGATCGCCGTGCTGAAGGCCGAGGTCGACATGGCAAAAGCCCAGGCCGCCGACGCCAAGCGCAAATATGACCGCGCCAGCGACCTCTACAAGCGCGGCACCGGCACGCAGGCCGACTACGACACCGCCTCGGCCTCGCTGGAGACGGCCAACGCGCAGGTCGGCCAGGCGGAAGCCAATCTCGCCGTCGGCAACCTGCCGGCGCGGCCCGAGACGATCAAGGCCGCCGACAACCAGGTCAAGCAGGCGCAGTCGGCCCTGCGGCAGGCTGAGTGGCGGTTGTCGAAGCGGGTGCTGATGGCGCCCTCGCCCGGACGCGTCAACGACGTGATCCGCAATCCCGGCGACACGGCCGGGCCGACCGCACCGGTGATCTCGATGCTGCCGGACGGCGCCGTGAAGCTCAGCGTCTATGTGCCCGAAAGCGCGTTCTCGTCGGTCAAGGTCGGCACCGCGCTCAGCGTCCATTGCGATGGCTGCGGGGCAGGGCTGAAGGCGCGCGTCAGCTATGTCTCGCCCGATCCCGAATTCACACCGCCGGTGATCTACTCGCTCGAGAACCGGCAGAAGCTGGTCTATCTCGTCGAGGCGCGGCCGGAGGGCGATGCCGGGCCGCTGCAGCCCGGCCAGATCGTCGATGTCGATCTCGCGGATATGGGGCAATGAACGCCATCGACGTCCGCGGCCTGGTCAAGCGCTTCGGCGACAAGACGGTCGTCGACCATGTGACGATGACGGTCGCCGAAGGCGAGATCGTCGGCTTCCTCGGGCCGAACGGCTCGGGCAAGACGACGACCATCCGCATCATGTGCGGGCTGCTCACGCCGGACGAGGGCGACGGCACGGTGCTGGGCTTCGACATCCGCACCGACGCGCTCAGGATCAAGCGTGAAGTCGGCTACATGACGCAGAAATTCTCGTTCTACGAGGATCTGACGATCGGCGAGAACCTCGAATTCGTGGCGCGGCTCTACCAGCTGAAGCCGGTCGAGCACTATGTGGCGAGGACATTGGAAGAGCTCGGCCTGGCGAGCCGCCGCAACCAGCTGGCCGGCACGCTTTCCGGCGGCTGGAAGCAGCGGCTGGCGCTGGCGGCCTGCATCATGCACAAGCCGAAGCTGCTTCTGCTCGACGAGCCGACGGCCGGCGTCGATCCCAAGGCGCGGCGCGAGTTCTGGGACGAGATCCATCGCCTGGCCGGCGGCGGGCTCACCGTGCTCGTCTCCACCCATTACATGGACGAGGCCGAGCGCTGCCACCGCATCAGCTACATCTCCTACGGCAAGATGCTCGCCGCCGGCACGGTCGACGAGGTGGTGAGGAATGCCGGGCTGACCACGTTCGTGCTGCATGGGCCGGGGCTCGACCAGGTCGCCCAGGCGCTGCAGGGGCGGCCCGGCGTCGACCAGGTGGCGCCGTTCGGCGCGACACTGCACGTCGTCGGCTCCGACAAGGCAGCGTTGGAAAAGGCGCTGGCCGACGTCGAGAAGGAGCACAAGGACGTGACGGTGACGCCGGGCGAGACCAGCCTCGAGGATGTGTTCATCCAGTTCATGTCCGGCTCGAAGGACAATATGGCATGAACGCGGTCTTTTCCTTCGCCAGGCTGGGCGCGCTGCTCACCAAGGAGTTCATCCAGATGCGGCGCGACCGCATCACCTTCGCCATGATGCTGGGCGTGCCGCTGATGCAGCTCGTGCTGTTCGGCTTTGCGATCAACAACGACCCGAAGAGCCTGCCGGCGGCCCTGGTGGCGACCAGCAGCGATCCCTACACGCGGGCGATGGTCTCGGCGCTGCAGACCACCGGCTACTACCGCTTCGACCATGTCGCGCAAAGTGCCGCGCAAGCCGAGTTCCTGATGGCGCGCGGCGACGTCTCCTTCGTCGTCACCATTCCCGCCGATTTCGCGCGCCGCGTCGAGCGCGGCGACAACCCGCAGATCCTGATCGAAGCCGACGCCACCGACCCGTCCGTCGCCAGCGGCGCCATCTCCACGCTCAGCACCGTTGCCGGCCAGGCGCTGCTGCGAGCCCAGGGCACCCAGGACGCGGCCAGGGAAGCGGCGCGCGGCCAGCTCGATGTTGTCGTGCACCGGCGCTACAATCCGGAAGGCGTCTCGCAATACAACATCGTGCCCGGCCTGCTCGGCGTAATCCTGCAGATGACCATGGTGATGATGACGGCGATGGCGCTGACCCGGGAAACCGAGCGCGGCACGATGGAAAACCTTCTGGCCATGCCCTCGAGCCCGCTCGAGATCATGCTGGGCAAGGTGCTGCCTTACCTGGTGGTCGGCGCGGTGCAGGTGGTGGTGGTGCTGGTGGCGGCGAAGCTGCTGTTCGGCATCCCCTTCGTCGGCAGCCTGACGCTGCTGCTCTCCTCGGTGCTGGTCTTCGTGCTTTCGCTGGTGCTGCTCGGCTACACGATCTCGACCATGGCCCGCTCGCAGATGCAGGCCATGCAGCTGACCTTCTTCTTCTTCCTGCCCTCGCTGCTGCTCTCCGGCTTCATGTTCCCCTATCGCGGCATGCCGGGATGGGCGCAGAGCCTTGGCGAGATCTTTCCGCTGACGCATTTCCTGCGCATCACCCGCGCGGTCATGCTCAAGGGCGCCGAGCTGCCGGCGGTGGCGACGGAAATCGGCTGGCTGGCGGTGTTCGTGGCGCTGTTTGCCGGGGTCGCGCTGGTGCGGTTCAGACGGACGCTGGATTGATAGGCACCGCCGGCGCGGTAGCCGAGACTATAGAGTGCATCGCCTGTGACGGGCCAATTCAGGTTGATAGATGCTGCGGGGCAAACTTCATATCCTTCCTTTGATCACGGGCAAGAAAGACATGCCCTTGCGTGTCGGAGCCGATCTCGGCCCAGTCCAGAAGCACCTTGGCTTCCCGAAATGGCTGTATGTCTATCAGAATCAGCCCTGCGGCTTTCTTCTTGGCTATGGCGACCTGGAGATCGACATTCTGACCCGCCGGAATCGGGCTCGCGTCAACCGCATCAGCATCAAGCTGTGGCACATGCCGGACGTCGCCAAGTCTTTACCTTTGAAGTGGAGCGGAAACAGCCAAATCGATCTCGATGGCTTCAGCCCAGCCATGAGACTTTCCTCCGCCAAGGCGCTGCTTACTGATCTCGGCCTTCACAGCGAAGAGTACCAAGTCGACAGTGCCTCCGAAACAGTGCGCCGCCTTGTGCTTCCCCATACGGAATTGCATTTCTTCCGAGGACCGGAAGAACCGATCCTTATGGAGATCCACTTCCTGACCTCAGAGGAAATCCGGCGAACCAAAGGTGATTGGGCCTTTTGAGCCACACAAGCTGAAGGCCTGACGCTTGTGGTAGGCGCAACAGTCCTACGCGGCCGTCATGATCTCGGCATAGGTACCGAAATCGACATTGCCGCCGGACAGGATCACGGCGACGCATTTGCCGGCGAGGTCGATCTCGCCGGAGGAGAGCGCGGCAAACGCGACGCAGCCGCCGGGCTCGACCACAAGCTTGAGATGGGCCATGGCGTCCCGCATCGCCTGGGCAGCGGCTTCGTCGGACACCGCGATGGCGCCGGCGAGATTTTTGCGGTTGATCTCGAAGGTGATGGCGCCGGGCTCGGCGGTGAGCAGCGCGTCGCAGATCGAGCTGTGGCCGGGATCGTTCGCGACCCGCTCGCCCTTGGCGAGCGAGCGGCGCGTGTCGTCGAAATGCTCCGGCTCGACCGCCCAGACCTGCGTATTGGGCGAGGCGTCCTTGACCGCGACGGAGATGCCACTCGAAAGGCCGCCGCCGCCGCAAGGGATGACGACGGCGTCGAGCGCCACGCCCAGCGCCTTGGCCTGCCGCATCAATTCCAGCCCGATCGTGCCCTGGCCGGCGATGATGGCCGGATCGTCGAAGGGCGGCACCAGCGCCATGCCTTGTTCGATATAGGGGCGCACGACCGTCATGCGATCCTCCTTGAAACGGTCGAACGTCACCACCTCGGCGCCCATCCTGCGGACATTGCCGATTTTCATCGCCGGCGCGTCGGCCGGCATGGCGATCACCGCCTTGACGCCGAACAGGGCGGCCGACGCCGCCACGCCCTGCGCATGGTTGCCGGACGAGAAGGCGACGACGCCGCGGCTGCGCTCTTCCTCGCTTAGCGTCGACAATTTGTTATAGGCGCCGCGGATCTTGAAGGAGCCGGTGCGCTGCAGCGTCTCCGGCTTGAACAGGATGCGGCCGCCATGGCGCCTGTTGATCTCCGGCGATTCGATCAGCGGCGTTTCGACGATCAGGCCGGAAAGCCGCTCGGCGGCGGCGCGGATGTCGGATATGCCGGGCAGGGTGGTCATGGCGGGCCTTGCGAAAGAACGCGATCGCCCATGGTGCACGCAAAAGGCCGGCGCGCGCCAACGAAAAAATGTGACGGGGACAAGGTTTGGCGGTGGTGCGCTGGCGCGCCTTCACCTTCGTCGGGAGTTTTGGCTACCGCCAATCGCAAAAGGCTGATGCTGTCCCGGGTCGCTGGGCTTGTCTTGATACTGGACGAGAAAGCGCTGTGGCTGAAAGTGGCGCCGGGCGGAGCGGGCGCTGTTGGCGCGACCTATGCGATTAGCCGAGTCGCCTATTCCTTCGTCACACTCGGGCTTGACCCGAGTATCCATGCCTTGACCTTTGCGGTACGCGCGACGGTGCAGAATTCTGTAACCGCTGCAACGCCTTAGCGTCACGGCATGGATCGGGAATGTGGCCACGGCCAATCGCGGTCCTTGCGAACGCCCCGCTCACCCCAGCAGCGTTGGCGTCCGCTTCTTGCCGCCGAGCTTGCGCCAGGTGTTGAAGCGGTGGGTGGCGGCGGCGAAGGATATCTTCATCTGCTGGGAAACCGTGTAGCGCGACTTGCCTTCGTCGAACATGCGGTAGCAGCACTCCGCGCCCTCCTCGGTCAGCTTGCCGTCCGGCGTCTTGTTGTGCGGGTTGGCGGGATCGAATTTCTCGAGCTGTTCCTCGACCAGGCCCTTCAGGCGCCGCAGGTCGGCCTCGATGCTGGCGATGAGATCGAGCACCGGCTTGGCGTCGAATGCGTGCGGCGGCTTCTTCTCCGTCATTGCGTTGGTCTCCTTCGATTTCGGCTGTCGCGTCAATATAGGTTAACATTCGGCAATAATGAAGGGGCCGCTCCGAGCACGCCTGGTCATCCATTTTTGCGCGCGGCCCGTGGCCTTCGCAATTGACGTTGGGTGCTTGAAACCATAGTTTAGAATCATTCTAAACTAGAGTGATCCCATCATGCTTTCCCGTGTTTTCGGCTTCGGCCGCCGTTCCTTCGATTCGCTGTCGGAGCAGGAGATCCTGGCGCTGGCGATCTCCTCCGAGGAGGATGACGGGCGCATCTACCGCGCCTATGCCGATGGCCTGGCGCAGGACTTTCCGCAATCGGCCAAGGTGTTCGAGGCGATGGCCGAGGAGGAGGACGGCCACCGCGACTCGCTGATCGAGCTGCACCGCAAGCGATTCGGCGACCGCATTCCGCTGATCCGGCGCGAGCATGTCAGGGGCTATTACGAGCGCAAGCCGGACTGGCTGGTGCGGCCGCTCGGCATCGAGCATGTGCGCCGGCAGGCCGAGGACATGGAGCGGCAGGCCTACCGCTTCTATGTCGAGGCCGCCAAGCGCACCACCGACGCCTCGACGCGCAAACTGCTCGACGATCTCGCTCTGGCCGAGCAAGGCCATGAGAGCTCGGCGCACGAACTGGAGCAGCAGCACGTGCCGGGTGCGGTCAAGGAGGAGGAAGCGAGCGCCGAGCAGCGCCAGTTCATCCTCACCTATGTGCAGCCGGGGCTGGCCGGGCTGATGGACGGCTCGGTGTCGACGCTGGCGCCGATCTTCGCCGCCGCCTTCGCCACCCATGCGACTTTCCAGACGTTCCTCGTCGGCCTCGCCGCCTCGATCGGCGCCGGCATCTCCATGGGTTTCACCGAGGTCGCCTCCGACGACGGCAAGCTGTCGGGGCGCGGTTCGCCGCTCAAGCGCGGCCTGACCGTCGGCATCATGACGACGCTGGGCGGGCTCGGCCACGCGCTGCCTTACCTCATCCCCTATTTCTGGACGGCCACGATCGTCGCGGCGGTGGTGGTGTTCTTCGAGCTGTGGGCGATCGCCTTCATCCAGAACCGCTACATGCAGACGCCATTCTGGCGCGCCGCCTTCCAGGTGGTGCTGGGCGGCGCGCTGGTGTTCGGGGCTGGCGTGCTGATCGGGAACGCCTAGAGCAATTCCAGGAAAAGTGTGAGCGGTTTTCCGTCCGGAATTGCGTAAAAACAAGGAGGTAGAGCGGTTCGCCGTTTCCGTGAAACGGTGAAACGCGCTAAGCCGCGCCCTACTGCGTCAGCACCGTTTCCGAGGGGCGCTGGTTGTAGTCGCACTTGCCGGTGGTGGTGTAGAAGAAGTCGGCGTTGCTGACATCGGCGGGCACCGGGTTGCCGCCGTCTTCCCAAGCCTGGTAGCCGGGCTGGCCGCAGGGCACCGCGGTGAAGA